>NZ_JBOHJB010000021.1:0-38233 GCF_050728395.1 Methyloceanibacter sp. | reverse complement strand
ATGGCGTGAAGTTCTCCCACCCGGTCTCGAAGATCGTGGTGCTCGAGGCGAGCTCGGCGACGAGAAAGGCAGGGAGCCCGATCAAGCATCCCCACAACACCCAACGCATGCGCTGAAAATCCTCGGGGGGTTTGCGCCGCGTCCGTTCAACCAGGATAGCGACACCGCAGACGGCCACCGCGAAGCCGGCGAGGATCGAAAAGCGCGTCCCAAACTCGGTGCGATATCCGGTCAGGTTGCCGTAGGTGGACACCATCAAAACCGCGAGGACAAGCGCGATGACCGGCAGGATGCGTTCGAGCCAACGCCATTTCCGGTCGGGCTCGCCATCGGGCGCCCGCAGCACGAACTGGAGGAGCCCGGTATAACCAACGGCTTCAGCGATAGCACCGGCGATGTTCTGTCCGAGCACGAGCAACGGCCATCGCTCCAGGAGCGCATAGAAAGCGTAGTACTGACCGGGATTGAACCACATGACGTAGAGAAAGAATCCCCAGCTCATGCGTCCCGGCCGTGTCCACACGAGCCACGCCGCGGCGACCACCACCAGAATCCCGGCGATCTGATCGATGAGCACGATAAAGCGCTCGAACGGGTTGGCCGGCACTTGCGCCGCGATCAGAGTGACCTGGCGGGCCGGTTGGCCCGGGGTCGCCTTCAGATCGAGCGTCGCCTCGCGTCCCTTCAGAACGTACTGATATCCCCCAAGGACCATCAGCGCGGTGCCGCAAGTAGTGGGGTCGTAGGGATAGCAACGAAGCTTCCTGAGAGCGAGCTTGTCGCCATCGCGAATGCCGGCCTTCCAGGCAGGCGAATCGGACTCCGCGTCAAACGGCCCGGTGACGTCGTAGATCACGCCGTCATTGTCGGCGTAGAAGCCGAACGACCCCAAGGGCTGCACGACGCGCAAAACATCGGGGACGATCATGACGAGCGCCCAGGCAAGGAGCACAACGAGCAGGATGCGTTGGCGGGTCATGCGCTCCCCTTAAGGGCATTAACCTGACCGTCCGGCCGCATAGCCTCGTCTCCTCGCACCATCACGATTCTGTTAAGGCCGGCCAAGAGCAACAAAAGAGCTTTGGCTCAAATTCGTTACCAGCGCTACACTTGCCGGCAAAGTCACAGACTGGAGGTTGTCCATCATTCGGAAGTCGATTCTCGCGGGGGCGATATTTGCAGGGCTTGGGCTCTGGTGCAGCGCTCTTTATGGCGCGAGCGACCCGACCCGTAAGTCGCGGCTGCCGAGCATCGACAATCCTTATTGCGATATCACGACGCGTCTCTTGCCCGACTTCCCGGAACAGGCGACGTCCATGATGGACTCAAGGGGACGCCCCCTGATCGTGGTGAATTCGTTGACGCTCGCGCGAAACCCCACCTACGGACACTTCTTGATGGCGCATGAATGCTGTCACCACACGCTCGGCCATGTCCGGCGTTTCTATGATGGAATGGGCCAGCTCGGGCCGCAGCCCTTCTACTACATCCGCCCGGCGCTGAGGCAGATGGAGCTCGACGCCGATACCTGCGCGGTCAAGATGCTCAAGGCCACGCACGAACCTGAGGCGATCGAAGCCGCGCGGAAGACGATGTTGACCTTCGGCACCCAGCCCACTGGGGCCTATTATCCCACTGGGATCGAGCGGGCCGACAATATCGAGAAAGCGGCCGCAGCCCAGGAGTGAGGCCGGGCGGCCACCGATCGGCAGTATCAGTCAGCGTTACTTCTTTACGGCGTCCGACTTATTGCTGGGCGGACCGTCAATGGGCACTCCCTTCTTGTAGACCGTCTTCATGTAGTGGTCGCCTTCCTTGATGATCTTGGTGGTCCAGCCCGTGGTCCATGTGATTACGGCCACGCCACCCTCCTCCTTCCAAGTGCCCTCCTTGGCCTTCTCCTGAGTGCTCGTGGCCTTTCCATCGGCTGCAAGGGTGATTTCGAATGGCCTGTCCTTTGAGTCTTTCACCGCCCACACGCCCTCGAACTCGCTCGCAGCGAGGCTGGCGAGGCTCGCTATGACCATGGCCAGTCCGGCCACGAGAGCGGTCGATAGAATGGTCCTGATGCTTTTCATGGTTTCCTCCCGGAATTGAGCGGGTCGAACCCACTCCTTTGGTTATGTGGCTCGGCCGGCCTTGGTTGCCTCCGGCACCTCGACGAGCCTGCCATTCTTCACATCGTAGATATAACCGTAAATGGGCACGGACGCCGGGACAAGCGGGTGGGCTCTGATGCGCCGCACGTCGCTCGTGACGCTTTCCGCCTGATTTCTGATGGTCAGCCAGTCGATGAAATCAGCCTCAGCCGAACCTGGCCCGCGGCCGACATCGTGCCAGCCATCGGCGTCGATTTTCGCCGTGTCGAGGCTTTGCTTGAGCAGCGAACGCATCACCTCGTCGGTGAAGAGCTCCATGCCGCAATCGGTGTGGTGGACGACGAACCACTCTTCGGTGCCGAGCAGCTTATGGGAGATGACCAACGAGCGGATGGCATCGTCGCTGGCGCGTCCGCCGGCGTTGCGGATCACGTGGGCGTCGCCTTCCTTGAGGCCGGCGAACTTTGCGGGATCGAGCCGCGCATCCATGCAGGTCAGAATCGCGAAGCGGCGAGCCGGCGGCAAGGGGAGCTTGCCCTTGTTGCCGAAATCCCCCGCATAGGCCTCATTCGCAGCAAGGACTTCTTTGAGAACTTTCGTCATGACGCGCTCCTCCGGGTGGATCCGAATTTCGGCAGCGAGGTCGCGCGCTAGGATGCGCCGCTCCCCGCTCCGCCCGGGAGTGTCGCAAATGGGGTCACGGCGCGCGAGCAACGGCTTGGCGCGGGAGGCGCTCGCCAGGGCCAAGACCATCTAGCGAAGCCCTGGCCTTAGTATCGATTTCCTGCGCCGGGAACGACCGGGGCTTACATGCCCATGGCCTTGTGGGCTTCCTGCATATGCTCCATGCAGCCGGCCTCGTTGCCCTTCTTCATCTCTTCCTTCGACATGTCGAGATGCGTGGTCGCCTCTTTCTTGGCGGCCTCGTCGGTCATCTCGGCGATCATCTTATCCATTTGCGCCATATGGGCGTCGGTGCACTCGCCCGCGGCATAGGCTGGCGAAAGGCTCATGACGGCGACAAAGGCGGCAACCGGAAGCACTTTGAACATGACATCCTCCCTTTAGGTGTGGACTTGAGCGCTCATTAAACGCGAGCAGCCAACACTTGGCTGCCGAAAAGGGCAAATTTTTTCTGCTTAGCGACATCCGGAATTTGGCCAATTGACACAGTAAATGGCCGCAACGAGCCGTCATTGACCCGCCACACCCTCGTGGTCTAGCTGGCAAACAAGGGGTGACCGATGAGTTTGGTTTCCGTCATTGCCGCGGCTCTCTTGTCGCTCGCCAGCAGCGCGGCTGCCTTGGCCGAGGAGCCGCGAGGGCCACAACAATGCTGGACAGCGGCAGCGCTGGCCGGCACCGAGGCCGAGCTCAAGCATGTGCCTTCGCACCGGTCGCTCGACCTTGCCCCGCTCAAGCAAGTGATCCTCGCCCCGGTGACGCCGGTCGTGCCTGCGCTCCGCGGCTCGATCCGCGGCGTCGAGCTGCCCCCCGACAAGAAGCTGATCGCGCTCACCTTCGATCTTTGCGAGGAGAACGGGTATGTGTCCGGCTATGACGGGCGCATCGTCGATCTTCTGCGCGCGCAAGGCATCAAGGCGACCTTCTTCGCCGGCGGCAAATGGATGGAGACGCACCCAGAGCGCGCGCAGCAGCTGATCGCCGATCCTCTGTTCGAGGTCGGGAGCCATGGCTTGCGGCATCTCGACCTGTCCCATGCCAATGACGCCACGCTTGGCGAGGAGATCACGCTCACTGAAGCGGCTTACGCCCGCGCCAGGACCGCGCTTGCGTCCCGCCAATGCCTGGTCGGAGCCTCACCCCCCGAACCGCCGGCGGGGCTTACCCTGCTTCGCTTCCCCTATGGCCGCTGCAACGACAAGGCCCTTGCTGCCGCGGCGGGCGCGGGACTTCTGTCCGTGCAGTGGGATCTCGTCTCCGGTGACCCTGACCCGCTCGTGTCGGCCAAGACCATAGCCAACAGAATTCTGACCAAAGCCCATCCAGGCGCCATCGTCGTGGCGCATGCCAATGGCCGCGGCCACAACACCGCGGCGGCGCTCGCCATCGCGCTGCCGCAGCTGAAAGAGCAAGGATACAGCTTCGTCACGGTGAGCGAGCTGATCGCGGCCGGCAAACCGGTGCTCGCGACGCGCTGCTATCAAAACAACCCCGGCGATATGACGCGGATCGCAAGGTCCTCGGTCCGGCGCGGCAGCCATGACCTCTTCTCAATTTTCGGCGCCCCCAATTGAGCTTGGGCGCGCGGCCGCAGGTGCCGTGCGCCTCCTGCCGCTCCGGCCGAGCTCATGCCCGAGCCTCGCCGCCGGTATCGTGGCCATGGAGCCGTGGTCGGTGATGAACTACCCGGCCGAGACGCTCGCGGCGTTTCTCGCTGGACCCGGCGGAGGCGTGTCCCGTTATGTGGTTAGCGTGAATGGGGATGAAGCAGGGGCGATCTCGGTGCGTCACCCTTGGCTCAAAGGCCCCTACCTCGAGCTGCTCGCTCTGTTGCCGCAGGCGCAAGATCAAGGCATCGGGTCGAGCATCATGGCGTGGTTCGAAACTGCGGCGCTCCAGCATGGGGCGCGCAATCTCTGGGTCTGCGCCTCATCCTTCAACGCGCGGGGCTTGCGCTTCTATGAGCGCCATGGCTTCACCAGAGCCGCGACGCTGCCTGGCCTCGTCGCCGACGGCTACGACGAAATTCTGTTGCGCAAATTTCCGCTCGGCCCCGCGTGACAGCGCAGCGCTGTTGCGCCGGTGCTAGCTATTGAGGGGGGGCGCCTGAAGCCGGGGCGTCCGGATCGATGTCGGGAATGTCCTTGACGTCGGCGTCAGGCGAATGGTCGATAAACATCACGCCGCCATCGATCGACACCGTCTCGCCGCCCTTCAATTCGTACTCGTCGCCATTCTCGAGCTTGACCTTGCAGCCGCCGCTGCACGGCGCATCGACTTGCTTTTCGGACTCGATGGTCATCTCATTTGACGCGCCGCCGCCGATCACCGTGATCTTGTGAGGCTTGGGATCGCTGTTGGAAATCGTGAGCGCCTGCGCGGGACCCGCGCAGAGCAAGGCGAGCGCCCCAAGGGCGGCAGTGCTGACAAGCCTCATTCTTGTTTCCTCCCAAATGACCAAGGCCGGACAATTTACCATGTCGCCGCCCAAGGACGGCAAGGGTTCGATATCACGGATAAATTTCCGCATGGAGCGGGAACCGAACGTGCCGGACCTGCGTTTTCCGCGAGCTGACAAAACAGGGGATTCGCTGCGGGATAAAAAGAGCCCTAGCGGGCGCCAAGAAGACTCCTTAAAATCGCCCTCTTAGAGCCAAAGACCGCATCGATCGGAAAGGAGGCTTCCAATGGAGCTTACCGGTACCGTGACGGCCATTCTGGCTTTGGTGTCATTTGGATTTGTCGCAGCGATCATCCTCGGGATGATCTGACCCCCACCAGACTAAAGCGTCATGCCCGGCCTTGAGCCGGGCATCCAGTGGCCGCAAGCTCAGAGCGGGAAGCCCTGGATTGCCGGGTCAAGCCCGGCAATGACGTTTGTGTTTTATTCGGCCGCGTCGGCGATCCGCTTCGGATCGTAGTTGAGGATTGGTCCGAGCCAGCGCTCGGCCTCCTCGACCGGCCAGCCTTTGCGGGCTGCATAATCCTCGACCTGGTCGCGGCCGATCTTGCCCACGCCGAAATAGCGGCTCTCGGGATGAGAGAAATAGAGTCCTGAGACCGCGGCGGCGGGCCACATGGCGCACGACTCGGTGAGTTCGAGCCCGGTTGCGGCTTCGGCATCGAGGAGCTTGAACAGCGTGCGCTTCTCGGTGTGGTCGGGCTGCGCGGGATAGCCTGGCGCAGGCCGGATGCCGGCATAGGCTTCGACGATCAGCTCCTCGTTGGAGAGCGTCTCGTCCGGCGCGTAAGCCCAAAGCTCGCGGCGGACCTTCTCGTGCAGTGCCTCGGCAAAGGCCTCGGCCAGGCGGTCGGCGAGCGCCTTGACCAGGATCTTGGAGTAGTCGTCATTGGCACGCTCGAATCTTCGCGCCACATCCTCCTCGCCGATGCCGGCGGTGACGGCAAAGCCGCCGAGGTAATCGGCGAGCCCTGAGTCCTTCGGTGCGACGAAATCGGCGAGCGCGAAATTGGCGCGTGAGCTGTCCCGCGCCATTTGCTGGCGAAGCGTATGCAGCGTGGCGAGCACCTTGGTGCGCGAGTCATCGGTGTAAAGCTCGATGTCGTCGCCGACGCTGTTCGCCGGCCAAAAGCCGACAACCGCATTCGCCTTGAGCCATTGCTCCGCGATCAGCTGCTTCAACATGGCTTGCGCGTCGTCGAAGAGAGGCCGCGCAGCCTCGCCATACTTGTCGTCTTGCAGAATGCGGGGGTATGCGCCCTTCAGCTCCCAGGCTTGGAAGAACGGCGTCCAGTCGATATAGCGGGCAAGCTCGGCGAGATCGTAGCTCTTGAAGCTTCGCGTGCCGAGGAAGGCCGGCTTCGGCGGCACATAATTCTTCCAATCGAGCTTGAGCCGGTTGGCGCGGGCATCGGCGATCGACGTGCGCGCCTTCTCCGCCCTTCCCCTCGCATGCGACTCCGCCACGCGCGCATATTCCTCGCGCACGCGCGCGATCGCCTTCGGCCGCTCCTCCGGCGACATCAGGCCCGACACCACGCCGACGGCGCGGCTCGCATCGGTCACGTAGATCGCCTGGCTGCGGTGGTAGTTCGGGCTGATCTTCACCGCCGTATGAACGCGGCTCGTAGTGGCGCCGCCGATCAGAAGCGGCAGGTCGAAGCCCTCGCGCTCCATCTCGGCCGCGACATGGCACATCTCGTCGAGCGAAGGCGTGATCAGGCCGGACAGCCCGATGATGTCGGCCTTCCGCTCCTTCGCGGTGTCGAGGATTTTCTGCGCCGGAACCATGACGCCGAGATCGATGACCTCGTAATTGTTGCACTGGAGCACGACGCCGACGATGTTCTTGCCGATGTCGTGGACGTCGCCCTTCACGGTCGCCATCACGATCCGCCCGGCGGGCTCGCCTTGCGCGAGGCCAAGCTCCTCCTTCTCCTTCTCCATGAAGGGCATGAGATAGGCGACGGCCTGCTTCATCACCCGGGCCGACTTGACGACCTGCGGCAGGAACATCTTGCCCGAGCCGAACAGATCGCCGACCACGCTCATGCCGGCCATCAGCGGACCCTCGATCACGTGCAGCGGCCGCTTCGCCTTCGCCCGCGCCTCCTCGGTGTCCTCGTCGATATAGGTGGCGATGCCGTGCACCAGGGCATGCACTAGGCGGTCCTCGACTGGCTTCTCCCGCCAGGCAAGGTCGACCTCACGTTTCTGCGCCCCCTCCCCGCGATATCTCTCGGCGGCTTCGAGCAGCCGGTCGGTGGCGTCGGCGCGGCGGTTGAGGATCACGTCTTCGA
The DNA here is from genome assembly GCF_050728395.1 of Methyloceanibacter sp. GTDB lineage: Bacteria > Pseudomonadota > Alphaproteobacteria > Rhizobiales > Methyloligellaceae > Methyloceanibacter. Next base: position 30,689 of record NZ_JBOHJB010000021.1, on the reverse strand, counting down.
CGAGATCGCGGAGCTCGGGATCGATGTCGTCGTAGAGCGCGAGCTGACCGGCATTGACGATGCCCATATCCATGCCGGCGTGGATGGCGTGGTAGAGGAACACCGAGTGCATCGCCTCGCGCACCCGCTCATTGCCGCGAAAGGCGAAGGAGAGGTTGGAAACGCCGCCCGAGACATGCACATACGGCAGCTCGGCCTTGATGCGCCGGGTTGCCTCGATATAGGCGAGGCCGTAATTGCTGTGCTCCTCGATGCCGGTGGCGACGGCGAAGATGTTGGGATCGAAGATGATATCCTCGGGCGGGAAGCCGACCTTCTCGGTGAGCAGCTTGTAGGCGCGCTCGCAGATCGCGAATTTCTGCTCCGCGCTCTCGGCCTGGCCTTTCTCGTCGAAGGCCATCACCACTACGGCGGCGCCGTAGCGGCGCACCTTCTTGGCGTGGTCGAGAAAGGGGCCCTCACCCTCTTTCAGGCTGATCGAGTTCACCACCGGCTTGCCTTGCACGCATTTCAAGCCGGACTCGATCACCGACCATTTCGATGAGTCGATCATGATCGGCACGCGCGAGATGTCTGGCTCGGCGGCGAGCAGATTGAGAAAGGTCACCATGGCCGCTTCGGAATCGAGCATGCCTTCGTCCATGTTGACGTCGAGCATGTTGGCGCCGTTCTCCACCTGCTGGCGCGCGACTTCGAGCGCGGCGGCGTAGTCGCCCGCCTCGATCAGCTTGCGGAATTTGGCGGAGCCGGTGACGTTGGTCCGCTCGCCGACCATGACGAAATTTTGCGCGCCGTTACTCACTTCGCCCTCGCAACAGTCTCGATACTCCTCTCCCCTTGGGGAGAGGACGGCGCGCTTTGCGCACCGGGTGAGGGGGAACTGCGCTGCGACAAAGCCCTAGCGATCAAGGTCAGAACACCTTCAATATTTGCGAGCACATCCACGTTCCAGAAGCGCAAGACCCTTAGACCGTCACGTTCCAGTTCAGCCGTTCGACGTCGATCGGCTTCACCACGCTTCTCAGCATGCTGGCTGCCATCAATCTCCACAACCAACGCAGCTTCAACGCACAGAAAGTCGACGACATAGCGCCCGCGGGGGACCTGTCGCCTGAATTTGAAGCCCATCAGCCGCCGATCTCTTAATCGCGACCAAAGCTTGCGCTCGGCATCAGTCGAACGCTGTCGGAGCGATCGAGCAGGCTGGGTCAGAGCGATCTTCATGCCCCCTCACCCTTCCCGCCATGCGACTTGCGCTGAGCTTCGCTCGCGCAAGATCGCGGCGGAAAGCCCTCTCCCCAAGGGGAGAGGAGTCGGGTTTGCACTCGACGCGGGTTCAACATAACTCACTCACCCATGCACGAAGGGCTCGAGGCCTGAGAGGCGCATCTTGTGCTCTACGTCCGGCACGTGCCGCGGCGGGTACTTCGAGACTGCGGCTGCGATAGCGCGGATGTGGTCAGGCGTGGTGCCGCAGCAGCCGCCGACGATGTTGATCAACCCGTCCCGCGCCCACTCCTCGAGAAGGCCCGCCATGTGCTTTGGCGTCTCGTCATATTCGCCCATCTCGTTGGGCAGCCCGGCATTGGGATAGACGCTCACCAGCGTGTCGGCCACATGGGAGATCTCATCCACCGAAGGCCTGAGCTGCTCGGCGCCGAAGGAGCAATTGAGCCCCACGGAGAAGGGACGCAGGTGTTTCAGCGAATACCAGAAGGCCTCGGGCGTCTGGCCGGAGAGATTGCGCCCGGAAAGATCGGTGATGGTGTCGGACAGCATGATCGGCAGCTCGACCCCCATCGCGTCGAACATTTGCTCGACGGCAAAACCCGCGGCCTTGGCGTTCAGCGTGTCGAAGATGGTCTCGATCAGAATAACGTCGACGCCGCCTTCAACGAGCCCGCGGGCTTGGGCCGAATAGGCCTCGACCAGCGCATCGAAGCTCACATTGCGGAAGCCGGGATTGTTCACGTCGGGCGAGATCGACGCGGTGCGATTGGTGGGGCCGATGGCGCCGGCGACGAAGCGCGGCTTGTCCGGCGTTTTTGCGGTCCAGGCGTCGGCAGCCTTGCGCGCAAGCTTGGCCGCGGCGACATTCAGCTCATAGGCGATGTCGGCCAGCCCATAATCCGATTGCGAGATGGCCTGGCCGTTGAAGGTGTTGGTCTCGATGATGTCGGCGCCGGCTTCTAAGTAAGCGTCGTGGATCTCACTGATGATCTTCGGCTGGGTCAGCACCAGGAGGTCGTTGTTGCCCTTGAGATCATGGGTGTGTTTCTTGAAACGCGTCCCGCGATAGCCGGCCTCGTCCAGCTTATAGCGCTGGATCATGGTGCCCATGGCGCCATCGAGGATCAGGATGCGCTCCTTGGCCGCCTGCTTGAGCGCCGCGATGCGTTCTTCGCGGGTCATGGTAATGCTCCCACCTCATGCTTCGAGGCGCGACGCAGCGCGGCGCTCCTCAGCATGAGGGACTCAATCCTCACCCTGAGGAGGCGCGGCACGCACCGTCTCGAAGGGGGAGGCCAGCGATGGTGAAGGACCCGGGTCATTGTGCGGCCTCGACGTTGGACGCCATCGTCGGTACCGGACGCAAGCCCAAGAGATGGCAGATGGCATAGACGAGATCGGCGCGGTTCAGCGTGTAGAAGTGAAACTCGGTGATGCCTTTGTCGACCAGACCCATGACCTGCTCGGCGGCGACCGCCGCGGCCACCAGGTAGCGCGTCTCCTGATCATTCTCCAAGCCTTCGAAACGATGACCGAGCCAGTCCGGGACGCGCGTCCCCGATTTCTCGGCAAAACCTCCCACCTGCTTGAAATTATGGATGGGGATGATGCCAGGCACGATGGGGATGGTGATGCCGCGATCGCGCACGCGGTCGAGATAGCGGAAGAATACTTCGTTGTCGAAGAAGAACTGGGTGATGGCGCGGGTGGCGCCGGCATCGATCTTTGCCCACAGCATGTCGATATCGGCATCGACGCTCGGCGATTCCGGATGCTTCTCCGGATAGCAGGCGACAGACACTTCGAACGGCGCGATTTTCTTGATGCCGGCGGTCAAGTCGGCTGCATTGATGTAACCGCCAGGCGTCGGCACATAGCGTTCGCCAACGCCGCCGCTGGGGTCGCCGCGCAATGCCACGAGATGGCGCACGCCGATGTCCCAATACTCGCGGATCACGGCGTCGACCTCCTCGCGGGTCGCGTCGACGCAGGTGAGGTGAGCGGCAGGCTTGAGCTGCGTTTCCTTCAGCACGCGGGCGATGGTGGCGTGGGTACGCTCCCGCGTCGAGCCGCCGGCGCCGTAGGTCACCGAGATGAAGGTGGGATCGAGCGGCTCGAGCCGGCTGATGGAGCGCCACAGCGTCTCCTCCATGGCCGCCGTGCGCGGCGGAAAGAATTCGAACGACACCTCGATGTCGCCATGGCCGAGAAAGCGGCTCTTGCGGTCCGGGGCGATCAACATCACGCGGCGAACTCCACTTGCGTGCGTTTCTTCTTGTCGCGTGAGACGGCCAGTTTCATGCCAAGCCAGAGCGAGACGGTGAGCTTCTCAGGTCCGACGGCCGCCGCCGGAGCAAGGTCGCGCTGCCCCTCCACCGCGACACCGGCGTCCTTCAGCCAGCGCTTGATTTGGTCGGGAGCAAAGCCCAAGCGGCGATGGGCCGACTGCTCGCGCAGGAATTCGAGCTGGTGCGGAGCGAAGTCGACCACCAGAAGCTTGCCGCCTGGCTTGAGCACGCGCGCGGCTTCAGCAATCGCCGCGGCAGGATCGTCGAGAAAGTGCAGCACCTGATGCAGGATGACGGCGTCGGCGGCGCCATCGGGAAGCGGCACGTTGTAGAGATCGCCGTGGCGGGCCTGCACATGGATAAGCCCCGCCCGCTCGAGCTTCATGCGCGCATAGGCAAGCATGTCGCGGCTGAGATCGAAGCCGAGCGCGCGCGCGGCGCGAGGCGCGAACAGCTCGAGCATGCGGCCCGTGCCGGTGCCGAGATCGACGAGCAGGGTGAACGGCCCTTGGCCAAGCGCTTCGTCAACCGCAGCCTCGACTTGGCTTTCGGCGACATGTAACGCGCGGATCTTGTCCCACTCTCCGGCATGCTCCTTGAAGTAGCCCTGCGCTGCATCCTCCCTTGCCTTCTTGACGGCCGAGGCGCGCGCCCGGTCGCGGGCGAACACCGGGTCTGCAGCATCGAGGCTCGCCACGATAGCCGAGGCGAGCGCAGCTTCGCTCCCGGCATCTGCTAGGCGGAAGAACACCCAGCTCCCTTCGCGGAAGCGTGTGATCAAGCCGGCCTCGGCCATCAGCTTCAGATGCCGGCTGATGCGCGGTTGGCTCTGCCCGAGGATCTGGGTCAGGTCCTTGACGTTGAGTTCGCTCCCGGCAAGCAGCGCCAGGATGCGCAAGCGCGTGGCCTCGCCGGCGGCGCGCAAACCGCTGAGCGCGTGGGCACGGGACAGGCTTCCCGCGACCGGTTGGTCCTGCCGATCACCTGACATAAAGATATGTTTATACGTTTACCGCTGGCTTGGCAAGGTCGCGGGGCCAGCCCGTTGAGCCGCCTCGCCATATACACGTATAGCGTGTTATTTATCCCCACTTACCGGTTGGGTTGTAACCTTTGGGCCGATTCTAGCGGTGGAGGAGCGCACGTGACCATCAATCGCACATTTTTCTTCGACCAGGTGAACCTCCGTTTGTTCGATGGCAAGCTCCCTGCCAAAGCGCGAGCGACGCTCGAACAGATCCTCGGCTATTGGGAGCAGAATAGCCCCAAGGCTGACGATCGCTGGCTTGCTTATGCATTGGGAACCGCGCATCACGAAACTGACCGGACGTTCGGCCCGATCCGCGAATATGGACGCGGCAAGGGAAAAAAGTATCCGCCTTATTATGGCCGCGGCCTCGTTCAGCTCACTTGGAACTACAATTACAAGAAGATGAGTCCGAAGGTTGGGATCGACCTCTACAAGAACCCCGACCTCGCGCTCGAGGTGAGATACGCCATCCCCATCATGTTCATCGGCATGAAGGAAGGCATCTTCACCGGAAAGAAATTCGCCGACTATTTCAACCCGACGAAGGAAGACTGGGTCAACGCGCGGCGCATCATCAACGGCACCGACAAGGCGAACACGATAGCCGGTCACGCCAGAAAATATTACAGCGCCATCAGCTACACGACGGGATAGTCGCCTGAGGTCGCGGTGCCCTTACCGCTGCGGAGATTTCGTAAGGCGCTGCGGATGAACAGCATCGTGCGCCGGGCGCAGGCATCCCTGTGCGGAAACGCACAGACATGTTTGGCTTTGGGGTCGAGACTTATCCCCGCAAGCAACTCTGCGCGGAAAATGGATCGCAGACATGCAGCGAGGAGATCAGGTCATGCTTCCCATCGACGGCAAGGTAATGTTCGAGGTTGCTCCACGGTTCAGCGGCAAGATGGCGGAGCGGCAGGCCGAAATCATCAAAGAGGCCGGCCAGGTCCTGCAAGCGACGCTCGAGGCCTATGAGATCAATACGCGGCTGCGCATCGCCCATTTCGTCGGGCAAACCTGTCACGAGTCCGCCGGCTTCCGCACCACGGAGGAATTTGCCAGCGGTGCTGCCTATGAGGGTCGCAAGGATCTCGGCAACGTCAAGAAGGGTGACGGCCGCCGCTATAAGGGGCGTGGCCTGCTGCAGCTTACCGGCCGCGCAAACTACGCCGAATACGGCAAGGCGCTCGGCGTCGATCTCGAGAACAATCCGACCATGGCCGCGGAGCCGGCGCTGTCGCTGAAGCTCGCCTGCGAGTATTGGAAGCGGCGCAAGCTCAACGCCGACTGCGACCGCGACGATATCCGCGCCACGACGAGAAAGATCAATGGCGGTCTCAACGGCTTGGAGGACCGGAGCAACTACATTCGCAAAGCCAAGGAGGCGCTCGCCCGCATCGAGGGCATCCAACTCACCGGCGCAGTGGAGGACCCGCGCCCAGTTCTGCGGCGGGGCTCGAATGGAGAAGCGGTAGGCGACCTACAGAATCTGCTTCAGAAGTCGAATTTTCCGCTCGCCATCGACCAGGACTTCGGCGCGGCGACGGAGCTCGCGGTCATGCACATTCAAGGCGACAAGAAGCTGACGGTCGACGGCATCGTCGGCAAGGAAACCTGGGACGCGATCGAGAAGGCCTCGGGAAGCGCGAGCCTACTCGCGCGGGTCGCGTGAGCATCAAGCGCCGCTACTCGCCCTTGGAATCTGCAGCTGCGTTTTCTAATCGCCAGCTTAGGTCCTCACGATCCTTGCCCGAAAGCTTGGCAGCACCAACGCATTCAGGATCGTTGAGAAACTTCTCGGCGACCGGCACCAATGTGGTTTCGCTCTTTCCAAGCCGGCCGCTGTGTATCAAGCCTTGAGCCACGAAGGGCGCTCCCTCTTCGGAACAACCGAGCTCGCCAAGGTATTTTGCTACCTCTATTTCATCAACGCTCCCATTTATCCGCTTTTGCCAAAAAGCAGTTCCTTCCTTTTCTTCCGCCTCGGGGAGAGTCAGTTGCGTTATCAACTTCGCTCGCACCCTACGCCTCAACTCCTTTCGCAGCCCGTCAGTGGAGAGCGAGATCATGTTTTCGAGACCGGCTTGATCCATTTCCTTGACGTATTTCTCGACAAAATTCGGCCCCAGAAATGAAAGCCTAGGCGCATTTACGTAACTCTTATGGATGATGAGGTTGCTGAAATCCGTCAGGTGAGTGCGCCCTATATGCTGCTTAGAACCCCAAATGATTGCTTCTGATAAGTTTGCCCCTCCCAGGTTCGTTGAGAGCAGACGGGTGCCCTGCAATTCTGCTCTGGCCAATGACGCGCCCTCAAGTCTTGCTATGCTCAGCACGGCGCCTTGAAGATGAGCGCCATCAAGGTCTGCACCCTGAAGCCGCGCGCCATCCAACAATGCGAGTTGGAGCTGCGCCCCCGATAGGTCAGCGCCATGCATGAGTGCGCGCGATAGTTTGGCGCTTTGAAGTCTCGCTCTGCGAAGTGACGCACCCTGGAGCGATGTGCATTGGTCGTCGCTCGCTTCTTCTCCGTGTTTGGCGCAAGCAAATTGGGCTTCTTCAAGTTTCGCTTGATCCAGCTGCGCTCCATTGAGATTTGCCCCCGTGAAATCCGCCTTTCGCAAATCGCTTCGTATGAGCATGGCCCCCTGCAGGTTCCGCCCCCGCAATGAAAGCGTGCGCTCGACTTTTTCTATGGTTTCGTCATCCACGAAGTCTTCATCGGGCAATACCAGGGTGTTCGACCACAGGCTGTTTCGCTTTCCAGACACCTCATTGACGCCTCCCAAAAAGAACAGCTGGTAAATCGATCTGCCTCTCCAAACCGTCTGTTCTATCTCTTGAGGCCCGCTATCGGTCTCCTGGGTAACAGTCTCTGTATCGGCGTACCGCAAGATCGGTGCCGCCGCGATGACGTTTTGATCGTGGAGTTCGCCAGGGAAAGTGGCGACCAAGACCGCGAAGAGTATGACAAGGCCGGTGAGCACCGCGCCCGAAGCGTACACGATGCGGTTTCGAACACTCCTGCCGCTCGCGTTGTCCATGATAGTCGGCCAGAACAGCCACAACAGAATGAGATCGGCGACGATTACGGCTCGATGTACGGTCGTGACCAGCCAATCGTGATAGGGCAGGAACTGCAGTTGCATCAGTACCAGCAGCGCCACCGGCGCAAGAACGACGGTGATCCAGACGATCACCCTCAGAACCCAGCCGACGAGCCCACCCCGGCTGTCCGAAGTTCCCGCTAAGAGCTGAACAAAAGGGAAGTTGGTCAGAAGAAGCCGAAAGGAGTCGTCTTGCTTCGAATCGAGCTTAGCCGCGTCCACCACCTCGTTGTAACGGCGGACATTGTCGACCAAGAGCCGCAGGTTGAGGAGCAAATACGCGTGGAAGATGAGGAACAACAGCGGCGCCACCCAGAAGAACGCGACGAGCGGCAGTTCCACATTGAGCAACGGCAGCTTGATCGGATCTTCGAGGAACAGGTTACGGTGCGTGACTGAGCCAACGGCAATCGCAAGGTAGGTTCCGAACGTAAGGAAAGCGAGCCAGAGATTGCGGCTCATCCCTGCCGCATCGTCCAACGCCTTGCGCACCTGATCGGGGTCGTCGGCGTCGGCTTTCAGCTTCGCAGCTTTCAGCTTCGCAGGAAGATCGGGACCGGTCCCCGCCTTGGCTTCTTCGACGGCTGCGCGGCTTCGGTTTCGGCGGCGCCGCTGTGGTTCTTGGGCTTGAGCCACGCCACACTCCTCCCGGAAGCAGCATAGCGGAAGGTTGCAGTCTGGTGAAGCGATCTACCCGCGCGCGAATTTCTTGTATTTGATGCGCTTCGGCAGAACGGCGTCCTCGCCGAGGCGGCGCTTCTTGTCCTCCTCGTAGGAATCGAAATTGCCTTCGAACCACTCGACATGGCTGTCGCCCTCGAAGGAGAGGATGTGCGTGGCAATGCGGTCGAGGAAAAAGCGGTCGTGGCTGATGATCACGGCGCAGCCGGGGAAATCCTCGAGTGCTGCTTCCAGAGAGGACAAGGTTTCGACATCGAGATCGTTGGTGGGTTCATCCAGCAGGATCAGGTTCGCGCCCGATTTCAGCATCTTGGCCAGGTGAACGCGGTTGCGCTCTCCGCCCGAGAGCTGTCCCACCTTCTTCTGCTGATCGGGGCCCTTGAAGTTGAACCAGCCGACATAGGCTCGGCTCGGCACCTCGCGGGTCCCAAGCTTGATCACGTCGTTGCCGCCGGAGATTTCCTCGAACACCGTCTTCTTGCCGTCAAGCGTGTCGCGCGACTGATCGACATAGCCGAGCTTCACCGTGTCGCCCACGCGGATCGTGCCGTCGTCGGGTTCTTCTTGGCCGACGATCATGCGGAACAGCGTGGTCTTGCCGGCGCCGTTCGGCCCGATCACGCCAACGATGCCGCCGGGCGGAAGCTTGAAGGAAAGATCGTCGATCAAGAGCCGGTCGCCGAAGCCCTTGCCGATGTCGCTCGCCTCGATGACGACGTCGCCAAGCCGGGGCCCCGGCGGGATGGTGATCTGCGCTTTGCCGGTCTTGTCGCGGCCGGCCTCGGCGAGCAGGTCGTCATAGGCCTTGATGCGCGCCTTGGATTTCGCCTGGCGCGCCTTTGGGCTCGCACGGATCCAATCGAGCTCGCGGGCGAGTGTGCGCTCGCGCGCAGCGTCCTGCTTGCCTTCGACCGCGAGCCGCTTCTGCTTCTGCTCGAGCCAGGAGGAATAGCTGCCGTGATAGGGGATGCCGGCCCCGCGATCGAGCTCGAGCGTCCATTCGGTGATGTTGTCGAGGAAGTAGCGGTCGTGGGTGACCATGACCACGGTGCCGGGGTAGTCGTGCAAATGATGCTCGAGCCAGGCAACGCTCTCAGCGTCGAGATGGTTGGTCGGCTCGTCGAGCAGGAGGATGTCCGGCTTCGCCAGCAGCAGGCGGCAGAGCGCCACGCGCCGCTTCTCGCCGCCTGACAACGTTTCGACCTTGGCGTCGCCGGGCGGGCAGCGGAGCGCGTCCATGGCCTGCTCGACTTGCGCGTCGAGATCCCAGAGATTGCCGGCGTCGATCTCGTCCTGGAGCTTCGCCATCTCGTCGGCGGTCTCGTCGGAATAGTTCATGGCGAGCTCGTTATAGCGGTCGAGCTTCGCCTTCTTCTCGGTCACGCCTTCCATCACGTTGCCGGTGACGTCCTTGGCGGGATCGAGCTGGGGCTCCTGGGCGAGATGCCCGACGCTTACGCCGTCGGCCGCCCAGGCCTCGCCGAGAAACTCCTTCTCCTCGCCAGCCATGATGCGGAGCAGCGTCGACTTGCCTGCGCCGTTCAAGCCGACCACGCCGATCTTGGCGCCCGGCAGAAAGGCGAGCGTGATGTCCTTCAAGACCTGCTTGCCGCCAGGATAGGTCTTGGACAGGCGGTTCATGACATAGACATACTGCGGGCTGGCCATGGGTCTCCCGAACTGGCGCGGGTCGGTGTTGGAAGTTTGAGTGAGCTTCTAGCGAATTGCCGCGCCGGACTCAACGGCACGATTAGCGTTGCTGGGTTAGCTATATTCGTATTTTCGAGCAAGAAGATCCGGAAGGGCCCTCTGGACTAATCATAGTTGCCTTGGCAAGCTATGGCAGGCCTCCAGAGGACAATGGCTCGTGAATTGTTTGCTTGTTCGTGTCGGCGTGGATTCGAGCCGTGGCGGCGGCTTCTGGAACGCACCAGCGGATGCTGAGACCAATGAATTCGCCTACGTCGCAATTCCAGAGACTAAGGAAGTTCATGCGGGCATGGAGAAGCCCTATAGCGCGCTTGAGCCTGTGCTTTGGAAGTTCGGTGTTGCTCTCCCTGCCCACCTCCGAACTCTTTACATGCATCTCGATCCTGATTTTGACCATCTCACCTATGGTGATCAGGGAGAGCGAGCCAAGCAGTTACGCGGTAAGCTCACACAAGAAGATATGATTGTCTTTTACTCTGGCTTGGCGGATGTTCGCGGTGCTCGGCGGCTCATCTACGCAATCATCGGGCTTTTCGTGGTCGATGAGATCACCTCCACAATGGGCGTACCAGTCGAAGCGCGGGATACTAATGCCCATTCTCGCCGCGTCCTGCCGGAAGGCTCTCAAGATTTGATTGTCCGTGCCCGCCCTGGGGTATCCGGCAGACTAGAACGTTGCCTTCCAATTGGCGAATGGCGAGATCAAGCTTACCGGGTACGGCGCGACGTCCTCAACGCGTGGGGTGGTTTGTCCGTGAAGGACGGGTACCTTCAACGCAGCGCGAGACTGCCTGAGTTTCTTAATCCCGGTCGATTCCGGCGCTGGCTCGAGTCGCAAGAGCCAAAGCTTCTCCAAGCGAACAACTGAATTGGGGCGCATCTATTTTTACAAACTTAAAGCAGACAATGGGGGCGCGCCATGCGTGGACCGCGGATGGTTGTCGCTAGCGATCTGCAAGCCAATGATCCGTTGCTCAGCGCGTGAGGGTGACCTTATTTTCGGTTTCGCCGCCAACTCACTGCATCGTGACAATCGGCTGGTCTATGTGGCGCGTGTCACTAAGAAGCTTACCGAAGGGCAATATTATAGGGACAGCCGCTACACGAGTCGCGCTGATTGTATTTACAGATCCGAGGCAGGCCGTTTTGTCTGGCGGGAGGGAGCCAAGTATCATGGGCCCAAGGATTTGATCCATGATCTCGGCCCCCGTCCAGACTATCCGAGAGCCAGCGTTCTCTTAAGCAAGGACTTCCGATATTTCGGCGGAACAGGATCAGACGAGTACAAAATCAATTTCAATCTAGTCAAAAATGCCGTGGAGGCACTTGGTCAAGGACACCGCGTCCACCATGACGAAGCGCTATACGGTCAGTTGCTTGACCTTGCCTCCCGGGTTTGGGCCACCAACAAGCAAAAAAAGATAGGACCTCCCACAAGCGCACCATCGCGTTCTATATGTCACCGCAGCAGGCCCTGTGGAGTCGTGTTCGACAACAATATCAAATGAAATGGATCGACCATCCGCTATTTAACGCTTCGACCAAAGCCACAAGTTTTCGTTAGTCTCAGAACAACCCGGGTAGGCGATCTTTCAGCTTCGCGGCCAGCGCATCGAGCGGGTTTTCGCGGATCGGCTCGATCTCGGCGAGCGCCGCGGCGAAGCTGTCAGGGGTCAGTTCCGCGATGGGCAGAACGCGGCACCAATTGCTGCGCACGAGAAATTCCCGGTAGGCCGATTCCTCGTCGGTGAAGCGGTGCGCTTGCGGCGCCACGCCGACCACGGGAAGCCGCGCCGACACGGCCTCCGACACCATGGTGCTCGAATCCTCGGTGCAGACGATCATTTCGGCCTTGCGAAACACATCAGGCAATGTGCCGGGGCCTGCGGTGCGGTAGTCGATGAAGCGCACGATGACGCTTTCGTCCTTGGCAAGCTCGGCCACGCGGTCGGCAACGAAGTCTGGAGTCCGCCGCGAGGTGGAGACGAGCCAGCGCGTGCCCCATGCCTTGGACAGGGCTCGCGCAAAATCGAGCAGAAGCTCCCATTCGCCGCGCCGGTAGCGGAACGGCCCGGCATTGCCGCCGATGAGCAGCCCGGCAAAATCCGGACGGCGATCGGGTCCATAGCGCGGCACCGTTGCCGGCCGGCCGAGCGCATCGGGATCGATGGCGGAAGGTTTGAGTACCACCATGTGGCGTGGACTTCCGGCATCGCGATCATAAGACGAAATCACCAGGCTGAAATTCTCAGGCCCAAGCCCGCGCAGCAGTGAGCCGCAAAAGATGTTGGGGACGCCAAGAAAACGCGTGACGCAGATATTCGGCATCTGCGTCTCGCCGCCGGCCGAGACCACGAGACCGGCCTTCGGCAGCGCCTCGGCGTCGATGCGGTAGGCCATGCGCAACATGCGCGGCGGATGGAAGCTTTCGGCGTTGATGCGCCGGCGCAGCCACCTGGTCGGCACGATCCACCGCCGGTGCACGAGAATGCGGGTGACCTCGACCGGGCGGAGCCGTTTCAACGCGGCAATGACGCCTTCGGCGAGGTGATAATGGCCCGGCCGCGTATCGGCGAGAAAGATCACTTTGAGCGGCGTCACTGGCTGACCGGGCCTTGGCGGAACAGTTTAAGGCGTTGCCGGGGTCATAAAGCCAAATTCATCCTAATTGAATCCCGATTTCGCGACTCCCCTCCCCGTGAGCGCGCTTGGCAAAGGCCGCCCACCCCGGCACAATCGGCGCCTCAAGGGACATGGAGCGGAATATGCCGGAGCGGGCGGCGAATTTGCGGGCCGATCTCATCCTGAAGGCGATGATCGCCGTGGCGTCGGCAGATGCCGGCGCCATCGAGGAGCGCGAGGTCAGCCTCATGCAGCAGGTCTATCGGGACCAGGCGAAAAGGCCAATCACGCCGCAAGAGATCGGCGAAATGTCGGAAGCGACGACCAGGGACGGCCTTCTCGCCGAGCTCACCGCCGCGGCTCCGGTGCTCGACCGCGAGACTAAGGAGGAGATCATCCGCGCCGCCTATCTTACGCTGATCGCCGACGGCCGCATAGCCGCGGAGGAGCGCAAGAAGCTGAAGGACATCGCCATGGCGCTGCGCGTGCCCGAGATTCATTTCGGCGCCATCCTGGAAGATCTCGCGCTGTGGCTCGAGGAGCAGAAGGCGAAGTGACGTAGGCCATAGTCGTCACTTCTGTCGAACCAAGGCTTGTCCAGCCTTGCACCTCGGACGCATCACTTGGGTTGCATCGACCTGCAATTTCCCCACAACCTGTAAGAACATCGTATTATGTCACAACTTGTCAGTCGTTGTGGAGGTCAGATCATGTCGCCAAAAGCAAACCCCAAGGCTGCACGACGCAAATCTTCAAAAAATGCAACTCCCCCCCACAGAAACGGACGCCTTAGCCGGAAGATAGCACACCAGCCGCGAGTCCATGACCTCGACCGCGGCTACTCAACACTCTCTCTCGACGATATCCTCGACGCACGCGACGAATATCACGTGCATCTCATGCGCCATCCGAATGTGGTGGCGACGGCCATCGGCTATTATCGCATTCGGCGCGGTGACTCATGGCCGCAAGATAAAAGGCAGTTCAAAGGGACAGGAGTCCGCAGGCTGACCAATTCAGAGGTCAGGCCCTATTCCTGGCCGGCGGTGTTGGTGTTCGTGCAAGACTGGATTGCCGCTAATGAGTTCGGTAAGGGTGGCGACCACGAAACCGAGGAGATGGTCCCGAAGACTCTCTATCTGCGGGACGGCCGCCTGGTACCGGTTTGCGTGATCGAAGCACCGCGCGACCCCAAAGGCGCACCCGAGCTGGAATCCATAAGGTATCCCCTCAACAATATCGGGAGCGGTCATCCCGTCATCATTCGGACTCAGAAGCGCGAGCATCTAGCCACGATTGCGTGTCTCGTCGGGGATGGACACAAGACCTACGCGCTGACCAACCGGCATGTCACTGGAGACGTCGGCGAGGTGATCTATTCGCAGCTCAACGGTCGCGACGAGAGGATCGGAGGCTCCACCTCCTTGCAGGCGCGCCGTGTCGCGTTCTCGGAACTCCACCCCGATTGGTCTGGCCGCGGCACCTTCGTCAACATGGATGCCGGGTTGATCGAGATCGACGATCTCAACCGTTGGACCGCCAAGTTGCCCGATGGGACCATTCCCGGCTTCATGTTCGATGTTTCGGCAGCAGGGTTCTCTATCGCTTATCGGTCGCTACGTGCGCGGCTACGGCTCGGCCAGCCGTTGGATGTATGGTGAGATCCATGCCCTGTTCTATCGTCATAAAGCGCGCGGAGGCTCCGAATATGTCTCGGATTTTTTTATCGGTCCGCGCACGCCGCACAAAGCCGAGCCGAAGCAACCTCACTTCGTGACGCGCCATGGCGATTCGGGAACCTTGTGGCTGCTTGAGCCCGAGCCCGATGACCGCCGGAAAAAATTTCCTGTCGGATGCACCGACTCCGCCATCGCTTCCAAAGGTTTTCGTCCGCTTGCGCTGCAGTGGGGCGCCAACTCCCTCTACTCGGGGAAGGACACCCAACCCTACGCTCTCGCCACCGCGCTCAGCACCATCTGCGAACGACTCGACGTGGATTTGCTGCGAGACTGGAATCTCGACCAGGATGAGACCTGGGGGGCGGTGGGTCACTTTTCGATCGCAAGCCGTGTATCCGGAGCACTTTCGCGAAGTGTCCCGACCCTCGCCAAGTTGATGAAAAACAATGCGCTCATCGTCAGCCACAATGATGCGACCATCCTAAAGAGCAGATTCAAGAACATGGGCGAGGACGCCTTCATCCCGATGGCCGACATTCCGGACTTCTTCTGGAAGCACGGCAAACAAGGCCATACGCGCGGAGTGGAGGGTCCCAACCATTTCGCCGACATGGATCAGAAGCGTCCGGGGGATGGTCTTGACCTGCTCACAATGTGCAAGAACCCGAAGAACATCGACCCGGATGCATGGAACGATTTTTACGGCACGATCAAGGACCTTTTAACTGGCCGCGACATCACACAAAATCATCGCGGCCTGCTGCCTTTCAGGGTCTGGCAGATCTTCGACTGCATGGTTGAATTCGTTCAAAACAACCAGATTCCGAAATTCGTCTGCGCCGCCGGCGTGTTAACCCATTATGTCGGCGACGCCTGCCAGCCCCTGCACATCTCTTATCTGCACGACGGCGATCCCCTGCAGGCAACCATTCACGTAGTGAAACACAGGGATGGAACCGAGGAGGAAAAGCGCATTCCGCTTGGTCAAGGCCTGCACGCCGCCTATGAAGACGACATGGTGAACGCCAATCGGGACAAAATCCTCAAGGGACTGAGTAAGACCCCCAAGGTGACCAAAAAGGACCTTGTAGCAAATGGATATGAGGCTGCGGTGAAGACCATCGAATTGATGCGCTCGACCTTCAAGAGACTGCAGCCACAGGATTTGCTCGACACCTACCTCGCGACCGACAAGGATGAAAATGCCGCAGAGGCGCTGTGGCGGCGTTTTGGCACAAAAACCATCGCGGCCATGCAAGGCGGCACACATCTTCTAGCGGTGTTGTGGGAAAGCGCCTGGGTTGCCGGTGGCGGCGAAGGCGCCAAGCGCTCGACCAAGGTGCTTAGTGAAGACCAAGCAATGGCGATCTGCGCACAGAAGACCTTCCTGCCGTCCTGCGCCATCAACCAAATCGGCCAATTTCTCGAGAAGCCGGCGACCGTCGCCGCCAGTCAAACCGCCTCTGGACGGCGCCCAGCAAAGGGAGGCCTTCAGGCGCCCCGGGTTGCCGCCGCGCCGGCGCGTTGATCCGGGCTATTGCGTTCTGTGAGTGGAGGCGACTACGGTTTCACCGTAAATGTCACCGATGGATCGCTCGCGTCCATGATCGTCAGCCACGCTCATAGATTCATCTTCCTCAAGACCAAGAAGACCGCCGGCACCAGCATCGAGCTTGCGCTCACCGGGCTCTGCGGGCCCGACGACGTCATCACGCCTTTGACCGAGATCGACGAGGCGCGGCGCGTGGGTGGCAGGTGCGCACAGAATTGGCGGCTGCACGGCTGGTGGGATAGCCCACGTCCGCTGTTCAAGCGCCGCTGGTTCAAATTCACCGCGGCGGATTACGGCTTCTACAATCACATGCCTGCGGCGGAGGCACGCGCGCGCATCGGCGACAAAGTGTGGCAGAGCTATTTCAAATTCGCCTTCGACCGCAATCCGTGGGACCGGCAGGTCTCCTTCTATCATCACCGCTACCGCAACGAAAAAGAGCCGCCGTCCTTTGCCACCTTCATGCATGAGGACGACCGCGCCCGCATCGACAATTTCGACATCTATTCCATCGGCGGCGACGTCGCGGTCGATTTCATCGGGCGCTTCGAAACGCTCGGCGAGGATCTGAAAATCGCGCTCGAGCGTGTGGGCGTGTGCCTTGCCACCGAGCTGCCGCGCGCCAAGACCGATTTTCGCCCCGCCGCCCTTCCCTATCGCGATTATTATGACGACGACACCAGGGGCATTGTGGCGCGCTGGTACGCGCGCGAGATCGAGCTGCTCGATTATGAGTTCTGAGCGCAGGCCGCATGATCATTTCGCACGAGCACAAATTCATCTTCCTGAAGACGAAGAAGACGGCCGGCACCGCCATCGAGGCGGCGCTGTCGGAGCTGTGCGGGCCCGATTGCGTAATCACGCCCTATAGGGAGGAGAGCGAGGAGGACCGCAAAGGCAGGCCGCCGCAGAACTATCGCATCGAGCATCCGCTGAAGCCGCAGCGGCCGCTGTGGCGAAAGCTGCTCGGGCGGCCTGAGCGCTACTATCACCCGAGTGTCGGCTATTACGAGCACATGCCGGCGCATCTCGTGCGCGCCTATGTCGGCGACGACGTCTGGCGGAGCTATGTCAAATTCGCCTTCGACCGTAATCCGTGGGACCGGCAAATCTCCTGGTACTTCTACAAGACCAAGTCCAAGGCGAGCCGGCCGAGCTTCGAGAGCTTCATGGCGAGCCGCCGCCGCGCCTATGTCGACAATCACGAAATCTACATGGAGGGGGCCAAGCTCGCGGTCGATTTCCTCGGCCGCTACGAAAATCTCGAGGCCGATCTCGCCACGGCGCTCGACTTGGTGGGGGTGGCACGCAAGCTGGACGTGCCCAAATCAAACGTCACGCCCGATAGGGAAACGCGGCAGGACTATCGGAGTTATTATTCGCCGCACACCGAGGCGCTGGTGCGCGACTGGTACGCGCCTGAGATCGCGCTGCTGAACTACCACTTCTGACGCATACCCCCTCCCTAACTACCGGCGTCATACCGGCGAAAGCCGGTATCCAGATTTTGTTTTCGCGCTTCCCCGCGCGAGCTGGATTCCGACTTTCGTCGGAATGACGCTCACTCACTGTGGTGGCGCCTGTTTACGCCCGGCCATGTGCTTGAGATAGCCGACGATGAGGTCGATCTCGCGATCGCTGAGGAGATCGGGCGGCAAGCCGTTCATCTTCATCCCCGGCCAACTACGTACCGATTTCGGGTCGCGGATCAAGGCATGCAGTCCTTCCGGCGTCATGTATTGGGTCGGATTCATGGGCAGGTTGAGATCAGGCCCGACAACGGACGCGCCGCCGCCATTCAATTTGTGGCAAGGCAGGCATTGGGCGATGTAGAGCGTCTGGCCGGCGCGGACGGGATCGTCGTCAGGGAGGCTCGGATCGACGGCGAGCCCAGGCCAGCGGGCGGCGGGCGAAAGCTGGCTCTCGAACTTCGCCAACTGATAGGCCCAGTACTCGCTCCGGATGCTCGCCACCTCAGGCCCGGTCCACACCACATAGAGCGGCCCGGCGGTGTAGTCCTTGCCGGCGATCTTGGGCCAGGGCTGGTCTTCCGGCTCGATCGCGACCCAGGCAATGGCCTTGCTCGCATCGGTGTTGCGCAACAGGTCGAGCGGGATCTGCGCGGCGAAGCCGTCGATGGCGACCGCCTCGATGACGCTGCCGGCGGGAAAAGTCAGGCCTGAGAGGAGAGCAGCGACCGGCACGGCGCGGTAGGTCATCGGCCCGCCATAGGCGATGTCCTTCGCCACCTCGATGGTGGCGGCGTCGGGCCGCTTCAGCAACTCCTCTCGCGTATAGCTGCGCGTCTCACCGCCTGCGGCAACCTCAAGCAACGGCTCGGCGGCGCGCGCCAGGCTCGGAATCAGCAGCAAAGCGCCGAAAACCAGGGCCCGCACGGCCGCGCAAATCCTTGCCTGGCTTGGCAAATTGCCCATGATTGCTCCTCTCGGAGGTCCCCTTTACTGTCCTTTACGTGATATTTGGTAGCATCCTCCCCTGTTCAGGCCCACAAAAGGAGTGCTGTAAGGTGAAATTGGAGTGCGGTATTGTCAAAATTCCATCATCGCTGGGGGGGATTGCTATGAGATCGCGAGTACTTGTTCTTGCGTTGACGTTCGGCGTGGCTTGCGGCGGATACGCATTTGCCGCCGATGAAGCGCCACAGCCGTTCACCCGCGCCGACTGCGACGCGGCCGGCATGACCTGGAATGACGGCACGAACGTTTGCGGCAGCGCCGACGCCATGGCCGCCGCTCCCGCCGCCGATTCGAGCGGAGACATGGCCGCAGCTCAGCCGCTCAACCGCGCCGACTGCGACGCGGCCGGCATGACTTGGAATGACGGCGCCAACGTTTGCGGTTCGGGAGCCGCTCAGCCACTCACCCGCGCCGACTGCGAGACTGCCGGGATGAAGTGGAATGACAAGCGGAACGTTTGCGGCGTCGGGCGCGCTACCGCGTCCGCAGTGGCTGGCGGCGCCGTAATGAAGGAAAAGAAAGTCGTCGAGAAGGGCGGGAAGAAGGTGGTCGTCAAGACACTGAGGACGAGCCACGGCGTAAAGAAGAAAGTCGTGCACAAGAAAAGTCACAAACACGAGACAACCGCCAAGAAGGGCAGCTTCTTGGAGTGGCTGAACGGGAAGAACAAGAAAAAGTCCTGAACCGATAAGGGCGCCGGCTGAACCGGCGCCCTCAAGATTTAGTGGTGGGCCCGGGAGGGCTCGAACCTCCAACCAGACGGTTATGAGCCGCCGGCTCTAACCAGTTGAGCTACGGGCCCCACGTTCATAGTCGCGTGATTCCGCCTCATTAGCAGAGTTCTATGCTGGCGCGAAACGGCTCGGGCCACGGCAGCCGCGCGTCCGCCTCCGGCGACGGGTGCCCGCCGGCCGTCAACGGTCGAAAGGACTCCCATGACGCTTAAACGCCAGACCGCCTTCCTCGCTCTGCTCATTTTCACCGCGCTCCCGGTCAATATGGCCAGCGCCGACGAGGCGCCGAAGCGCACCATCTCGCTCGCCGCCACCGGCGCAATTCGGACCACGCCGGACAAGGTCGATATCTCGACCGGCGTTACCGCCCAGGCGCCGACCGCCAAGGAGGCGCTCGCCAAGAACAGCGAGGCCATGACGCAAGTGGTTGCCGCGCTCAAAGCCGAAGGCTTGGACCCCAAGGACATCCAGACCACGAATTTCACGGTGCAGCCACTCTATGAAGAGCGGAAGGATGGACGGTCGCCGAACATCGTCGGCTATCAGGTGACCAATTCGGTTCAAGTGACCGTGCGCGACGTCGGCAAGCTCGGGCAGATCCTCGACAAGGTAGTGACGCTCGGCGCCAACGACGTGAACTCCATTGAGTTCGGCGTGGCCGAGCCCGAGGCCCTCAAGGACGAAGCGCGCAAGCTTGCCATGCGAAATGCCATCGCCAACGCCAAGCTCTATGCCGAAGCTGCCGGCGCCAAGCTCGGCAAGGTCCTGACCATCAGCGAAGACCAGGGCATCGTCTTCGCCCGCTCCGTCGCGCCGGCTCCCATGGAGATGGCCGCCAAGGCCGTCCCCATCGAGGCCGGAACCACCACGGTCGAGGCCCGCGTCAGCGTCACTTTCGAGCTGGACTAAGCGTGCCGGCCAGGCGCCTCGACATGATTCAAATCAAGGCCGAACCAGGGGCACGTCAGGTAGTTTTGCCGTCATGACCGTGCCACGCGCCGAAGTGCTGGACAGCGCCTATGCGCAAGAGCGGGCGGTGATGGTCTCCCGCCATCTTCGCGCCCGCGGCATCGAGGATCCCCTGCTGCTTGCCGCCATGGGCGCCGTGCCGCGCGAGGCCTTCGTGCCTGAGCATCTGCAGGAATTCTCCTATGAGGATTCGGCGCTGCCGATCGAGGCCGGGCAGACCATCTCGCAGCCTTACATCGTCGCGCGCATGATCGAGCTTGCCGAGATCAAACCGGGCGACAAGGTGCTCGAGGTCGGCGCCGGCTCAGGCTACGCCGCGGCGGTGATGACCCGCATGGCCAACAAGGTGTTCGCCATCGAACGCCACGAGGAGCTGGCCAAGCTTGCCCGCGCCAGGCTGAAGCGGCTCGGCCATGCCAACGTCGAGATCATCATCGCCGACGGCACCAAGGGCTTGCCGGAGGAAGCGCCCTTCCAGGCGATCATCGTCTCCGCCGGGGGTCCGCATGTTCCCGAGGCTCTGAAGCAGCAGCTTGCCATCGGCGGGCGGCTGATCATCCCGGTCGGGGAATTCGGCTGTCAGACGCTGATGCGCGTTCGCCGCACGGGCGAGGACGGCTTCATGGTGGAGGATTTCGGCGCGGTCGCCTTCGTGCCGCTGATCGGAGAGCAAGGATGGGCCGAGCCTCAGCGCGAGCGAATCAAAGAAGCGCTGGTTGACGCCGAGCCCACCGGCTTCGCCGCAGGCCTGCTTCTGCCGGCGAAGCGCGCGCTCACCATTCACGATCGCTTGAGCCGGCTGATGGCGAAGACTGCCGAGCCGTTCGGCGATCTGCACGAGCTGTGCAATCTCGTCGAGCGGTTCAGCGATGCCAAAGTCGTACTGCTCGGCGAGGCGACCCACGGCACGGCGGAGTTCTACCAGGCGCGGGCGCGCATCACAGAGATGCTGGTCGATCGACACGGCTTCAACATTGTGGCGGTAGAGGCCGACTGGCCTGACGCCGCGGTCTACGACGCCTACGTCCGTGGCCTGCCCCGTCCGGTGCTGCCGCAAGCAACCTTCACCCGCTTCCCAACCTGGATGTGGCGCAACGGCCAGGTGGCGGAGTTCCTCGACCGGTTGAAGGAGATCAACGCCACCATCGGCGATCCCGATCGCAAGGCGGCCTTCTACGGGCTCGATATCTACAGCCTTGGCGCCTCGATCGAGGCGGTGTTGCATTACCTCGACAAGGTCGATCCGGAAGCTGCCAGGATCGCGCGTCAGCGCTACGGTTGCCTCGTTCCTTGGCGCGCCGAGCCCGCCCGCTACGGCCGCATGGCCCTCTCCCGCGGCTACGCCGTGTGCGAGAAGCCAGTCGCCGATGCGCTGACCGATCTCTTGCGCAAGCGGCTCGTCTATCTCGCCAAGGATGGCGAGGCCTTTTTCGACGCCGAGCAGAATGCGCGCATCGTGACCGGCGCCGAGCAATATTACCGCGCCATCTATTACGGCGACGCGGCGTCGTGGAATCTGCGCGACCAGCATATGTTCGACACGCTCTCCCGCCTGCTCGCCGAGCGCGGGCCTGACGCCAAGGCGGTGGTCTGGGCGCACAACTCCCATATCGGCAATGCGGCCTTCACCGAGATGGGCCAGGTGCGTGGCGAGCACAATATCGGGCAGCTCGCGCGCCAGCGCTTCGGCGAGGACGCGGTGCTGATCGGCTTCGGCACCGACCGCGGCACCGTTGCTGCAGCTTCGGACTGGGACGGGGACATGGAGATCAAGCGCGTGCGCCCTGCCCGCGACGATTCCTATGAGGGCCGGTCGCGCGACACCGGCATCGCCGCCTTCCTGCTCGAGACCGGCCCCGGTCAAAGGGAGTTCGTGCGTGCCGAGCTTGCCGAGCCGCTGCTCGAGCGCGCCATCGGTGTCATCTACCGGCCCGAGACTGAGTTGCTCTCGCACTACTTCCAGGCCGAGCTGTCACGTCAGTTCGATGCCTGGATCTGGTTTGCCGAGACCCAAGCGGTGGCGGCGCGCCCGGTGCACGCCCACGGCCCCGACGAGACCTATCCCTTCGGCCTTTGAGCCGCATCGCAAACTGCGGCAGCGTTTTGTTTCATTTTGTTTCTCGTCCCAAGGATTGCCTTTTTGTAACGCTTAGCTCTCCCCGGTGCGTGCTATCGCGTGGGCCCAGGGGAAAGCATGACAACGCGCTTTCTGCTCATTCTCATGGTGGCCGCCGCGGCCGGTGCTGGAGCCTACTATTATTGGCACCAGAGTGGCCCGAGCCGGCTCGACATTCAGACGGCCGAGGTCGAGCGCGGCGACGTGCGCCGCGTGGTGTCGACCTCAGGCACGGTGAGCGCACTCGTCACCGTCGATATCGGCTCGCAGCTCTCCGGCAATATCGGCGCGGTCAACGTCGACTATTCGAGCGAGGTCAAGCAGGGTGAGGTGCTCGCCCGCATCGAGCCGTCGAGCTTCGAGACGCGCGTGCGCGAGGAGGAAGCCGCCGTCGCCGTGGCCAAGGCCAATGTCGACTTGCAAGAGGCCGGCATCGGGCGGGCTGAGGCCAATCTGCACAAAGCCGAGCTCGACCTCGGCCGCGCCAAGGAGCTCGTCGCCAAGGGCGCCACGTCGCAGGCGGCTCTGGACACCGCGATTGCCGCCGAGCAAGGCGCCATTGCCGACCTCGCCATTGCCAAGGCCAATGTCGAGACCGCCAAGGCCACGCTGTCCCAACATGAGGCGACGCTCGACAGCGCCCGCATCGACCTCGACCGCACCTATATCCGCTCGCCCATCGACGGGGTGGTGATCGACAAGATCGTGGAGGTTGGGCAAACCGTGGCCGCAAGCCTGCAGGCGCCGAAGCTCTTCACCATCGCCCAGGATCTCAACCAGGTGCAGATCCAGGCGCAGGTCGACGAGGCCGATATCGGCCAGGTGACTAGCGGCAACCAGGTCAGCTTCACGGTCGACGCCTATCCCGACGCGACCTTCGAGGGAAAGGTCGAGCAGATCAGGCTCGCGCCGGTCTCCTTGCAGAACGTCGTCACCTATACCGTGGTGATCGGCGCCGACAATCAGCTCGGCCGCCTCTTGCCCGGCATGACCGCCAATGTCGAGATCGTCACCGGCGAGCATCCGGGCGTCGTGGTGGTGCCCAACGATGCACTGCGCTTCCAGCCGCGCGGGAGCGCCGAGGCGTTGATCAGCGATGCGACGGCGACGGTCTCCACGCCGACAGCGTCTGCCGTAGGCGACCGCACCAGCCGGCTGCTCGACCGGCTCAAGGTCGACCTCGAGCTCACCGCGGAAGAAGCGGCAAAGGTGCGCTCCGGCGTCGACGCCGAGTTTGCGGCGCTCCGCAGCGCAGGCCCTCCCGGCGCCGGGCCGAACCAGGAAGACGCACGCGAGCAGGCGCGCATGCGCGTCGCCAAGGTGCTGCGCGCCGTGCTCACGCCTGATCGCTACAAGAAATACGAGGAGCTGCAGCGCGCGCGCCCGAGCAGCCCGCGCTCCGCCACGGTGTGGACCTATGAGGGCGGGCGCTTGGTGCCGCATCAGCTTCGCCTCGGCCTCTCCGATTCCAACCTCACCGAGGTGGCCGATGGGCTCGAGCCCGGCGCCCACGTGGTGCTGCGCGCCCGCGAGGTGGCGCCATGACGGAAGTGCCGGCTGCCTCCGCTTCCCCGCAGATCGTGGCGCGCGATCTCACCAAGACCTATCGCATGGGCGACAGCGTCATCGGCGCGCTGCAAGGCATCAATGTCGAGGTTACTCGCGGCGAGTATCTTGCCGTCACCGGACATTCAGGCTCGGGCAAATCGACCTTTATGAATTTGATCGGGGCGCTCGACACCCCGACCTCCGGCTCGCTCAAGATCGAGGGAAGCGAGCTCTCGGGCTTGAGCTCCGATGGGCTCGCGCAATACCGCAACGAGAAGATCGGCTTCGTGTTCC
Source organism: Methyloceanibacter sp. (assembly GCF_050728395.1). Classification (GTDB taxonomy): domain Bacteria; phylum Pseudomonadota; class Alphaproteobacteria; order Rhizobiales; family Methyloligellaceae; genus Methyloceanibacter. The sequence goes on along the minus strand of NZ_JBOHJB010000021.1, from coordinate 6,652 downwards.
AGACATTCAACCTGCTGGCGCGGACGAGCGCGCTCGACAACGTGGCGCTCCCTATTCGCTATTCGCACCGTGCCGGCAAGGCCGACGCGCGGGAGAAGGCGCGCGAATGCCTGGCGCGTGTTGGCCTCGCCGAGCGCGAGCGGCATCAGCCCTCCGAACTCTCCGGCGGCCAGCAGCAGCGCGTGGCCATCGCCCGGGCTCTGGTCAACGATCCCCATATCCTGCTCGCCGACGAGCCGACCGGCGCGCTCGACAGCCGAACCACCGACGAGATCATCGCCCTGTTCGAACAGCTGAACCAAGGCGGCATCACCGTGATCCTGGTCACCCACGAACTCGACATCGCCGCCCGCGCCCACCGCCGCATCACCTTCAAGGACGGCCTCATGGTCGAGGACACCAAGTGAACCCGTTCGCAGCCTTCAAGGTCGCCATCGCGGCGCTCAGGCTCAATGCGCTCCGCAGCTTCCTCGCCATGCTCGGCGTGATCATCGGCGTCGCCTCGGTGATCGTCATGGTGTCGGTGGCGAGCGGCGCCGGACAAGCCATCGAGGACAGGATCAAGGCGCTCGGCACCAATCTGCTGGTCATCCAGCCTGGCTCCTACACGTCCGGCGGCCGGCGCGCCGGCGAAGGCACCGCGCTCGCGCTCTCCGAATCCGACCTCGCCACCATCAAGGAGAAGGTTCCCGGCGTCGCCGCGGCGACCGGCGTGGTGAGCGGCTCGGCGCCGATCGTGGTCGGCAACACCAATTGGACGACCTCGATCGACGGCGTCGGCGGCGATTTCCTCGAGGTGCGCGACTGGGCGCTGACCGAAGGCCGCAGCTTCACCGAGGCGGAGCTCAGATCGGCGGCGAAGGTGATCATCCTCGGCGCCACCACCGCACGCGAGCTGTTCGGCGAAGGACCGGCGATCGGCCAGCAGGTGCGCGTGATGAACGTGCCCTTCACCGTGATCGGGCTGCTCGCGCCGAAGGGCCAGTCCGGCTTCGGCCAGGACCAGGACGACACGGCCGTGGTGCCGGTCTCGACCGCGCGCCGCCGCCTGTTCGGCGCGGAGAAGACGGTGCCCGACAACCTCAAGCGCATCATGGTCGAGGTCGCCTCGGCCGAGGAGATGAGCGACGCGCAGAGCGAGATCGAGACCTTGCTCCGCTCCCGCCGCCATGTGCGCTTGGGCACCCCCGACGACTTCCAGGTGCGCAACATGGCTGAGTTCATCCGCACCCGCTCCGAGACGCAGAACATCCTGAGCCTGCTGCTCGGCGCCACCGCAGCCATCTCGCTGATCGTCGGCGGCATCGGCATCATGAACATCATGCTCGTCTCGGTGACCGAGCGCACCAAGGAGATCGGCCTGCGCATGGCGGTCGGGGCGCGGCGCCGCGACATCCTCAGCCAATTCCTCATCGAGGCGGTGACGCTCTGCCTCACCGGCGGGCTGATCGGGCTCGCCATCGGCGGCGGCGCGGCCATCGCGCTCTCGATCTGGGGCGCCTGGCCGATCGCGCTGTCACCGGCCCTCGTGATCGTGGCCCTCGCCGCGGCGGCGCTGGTCGGCATCTTCTTCGGCTATTATCCCGCCCGCCGCGCCTCGCTGATGAACCCCATCGACGCGCTCCGCTACGAATGACTTCGTCATAAGTAGCTTCGCTACGCGTAACTTCCCTTTCGTCATTGCCCGGCTTGACCCGGCAATCCACTGGTGACTACGGGCTCCGGCCAAGTTGCACCTCTCTATTGGATGCCCGGGACTTCGCCCGGGCATGACGCTGGAAGGAAACGTCACCGTCCGCGAGGATATTTCGCGTCTGAACTGACTCTGCTCTAGTCTCCGCCAACGCACTTCTCGCTACCCAAGGACCAGATCCATGCCCAGCCTGCCAAGCCTCGCCATCGACCCGCTGATCGCCGTCGCCGTCGTCTTCGCCACGGCCTGCACCGACGCCGTCTATGTCATGTTCACCAACGCGGTGGTGAAGCGAAAGCGGTTCCCGGCGGCGGCTTGGAGCAGCGTCTGGTATATGCTCTCCTCGTTTGCCGTCATCAGCTACACTCACCATTGGATCTATGTGGTGTTCGCCGCGATTGGCTCCTTCATCGGCGCCTATGTGACCATGACCTTCCTGCATCCTGGCCCCGTCTACCCGCCGCCGCCGGTCGGCTCCGCCGCGGCTTGATTGTTTTTCCTACCTCCCCCTCGCGGGGAGGTCCGACGACGCCTTCTTCCAGGCGGCGTCGGGGTGGGGACCACTCTTCTGCGCTTCGCCCCACCCGGCGATCCCGGCTCGAAGCCGGGCTCGCCACCCTCCCCGTCAAGGGGAGGGATAAAATACAGCACCAGAACGCCCCTCTCTTTCGCCAAGTCCGGGCATGACACAGCAGGAAACGTCTCGCCGGGCAGAACCCGCGAGGCATGTCAAAGAGCCGCGCTCAAGCAGCGCGAAGCGCGGTAGCGCATCGAAAACGAGAGATGCGGGGTGCCAAGCGGCCGCGTCCTATTGTTAGGGGCAGTCTTCAGGCGCCCCGCTTGCGGCGATATGTTAAGCCCCTTCCCCTCGCCTACCGCCTCTTCCGCGGGCAGCTTCTAGCTGCCGGCAGAGATGGACCCGGGCTTTCCAACCCAGGCGGGGGCCAGACGAGCCCCTGAGGTGGTCCGTTACCCCGGCCGCGAAACGCGAGGCCACTCTTTCTCAGATGAGGCCGCAGGTCCGTTCCGCGGTTCTCCTCAGGCGCCGCATCCCAACCCCACATGACAGAGACGGCCTAGGTCACGCATCCCTCGCGGGGAAGAGCTGGGCGCATTTTAGGGGAGCTTGGAGGCGCGGGGATAACTTCAATGCTCGCATCATTCCGGCGAACGCCGGAATCCGGCGCGCGGCATGCGCAAAACAAAAACTGGATACCGGCTTTCGCCGGTATGACGACACTTGGAGGGGCGGGGATAAAGGGTGAAAAGCGTGGCAAATCCCACAGCGCCAATCTGAGCGATAGACGAGACTCTCCCTCAAGCTCGAGGCGACCTTGAGCACTGAGATTGGAAAAGGAGATTCGGACATGATCGCGCTCACGAATATCCTGAGTTTGGCGGAAGCCGATCCGTCAGAGTCGAGAAGCACCGACATCGAAATGACTCCATCGCAGTTTGCAGCCGCCCATTGGGTCGCGGAGTTCCTTGGCCGCCGCACGATCGACACGGCAACGCAGCCTTCAGCCGCGGACGAGACCTGCGAGCTGAGCGATCCCCTCCCTGTCGGAGAGATGGCGCCGGCTTAGCGACGCGCCGAGCCGGGGATAAGAGGGGAGTGACTTGCAACAGCGCACCTTCTTCATACCTCCCCCTTGTGGGGAGGTCGGCGCGCGCATGCGCGCCGGGTGGGGGCATCGCGGTAAGCAGCGCGCGAGTAGCGCAATCAAAAATGAGGGGTTCGCCGGGTGGGTGGATAGGCTCCCCCACCCCGACGCCGCCGCAGCTTCGATGCGCCATCGCTTCGCTACTTGAGCGCTGGGGCGTCGTCGGACCTCCCCGCGAGGGGGAGGTATGAAGACCGGTCGCTGTCGCCGCAGCGAGAACCCCCTCTCCCCACAGGGAGAGGAAGAAGTGTAAGTCTTGGAGCCGGAACCCCCTCTCCCCATCGGGGAGAGGGATGGGGTGAGGGAACCGACCTATCAGATTTCGATTCCACCCGACTGCTTCGCGCGCGCTTTGCAGTCGACCCTCGGGTCGAGCCCGAGGGCAGGCTCTCTTCCCGCTGGGGAGAGGAGAAGTGCTCGCCCAAGCTCACCCGTTGTCATTCCCGCGAAAGCGGGAATCCAGTACTTGCCGCCCGTCGAGTCATTCGCCGGACTTTCACCCGCACCGATTACTGGATCGCCCGGTCAAGCCGGGCGATGACAAAGGAAAGTTGTGAGAGCGGCCCAAGACTAGCGGGAGAGGCGGCGCTTGTTCTTGCGCACGCGGGACGACATGCGGCGCATGGCCTTGTTCATCGAGCCGCCGGTGGCGAGCGTCGTCGCCGCCTCGGCGAAGGCCACGCCCTTCTCGGCCACCATGCGCCGCGCCTCGGTCTCGGCAGCCTTGCCGCCCTGCGCAAGCTTCAACATGCGCAAGGCCATCACCGTCTGCATCTCGCAACCAAGCCGCGCGGCATCGAGGGAGAATTTCATCCAAGCTGAGAACATGGCTTCCGCATAAAGGGGGGTCGGTGGGGCGAATGCAAGGACTCTCGCCGGAATAGCCGGAATCCAACTCAGTGGCTTTTTCCACATCAGGTCGAGATCGGCAAGCGCGCACTGTGAGCGCTGCCCCAGTTAGGCGGCAAAATCGCTCACGCTGGGGTAGACGTGCACGATGTACTTGGAAAGGCGATTACGGTCCTTGATTCCAAGCACATGCCGGACGACTTGATATGCAGCCTCCCATTCTTGCGGCGATGCTGGTCCGCGCATGTCGGTATCACCGACGACATTGACGAGTACCAGCCATGCCTTCTGCCCATGCGTACGCAGAAAGTAGAGATGAGCGAGGCGATTGGTTAGCTGGTAAAAGATCTCGGTCCACGGCGCACGGGGATTTGCTCCCAGATAGGACACGGTCTTTCTCAGTGCTGCTCTAATTTTTCTGAGTGAATCCGAACTTGCGCCCGCCGGGGACGAACAGAGCTCATCGATGTGCGCCTTGGCTTCGACCAGAAGAATGTCGCCTCGGTCGGATCGCCCTAGAGCGTCCCATTGAGGTCCGCGAGCCGGCCAGAATTTGGAGAGCTTGGCTGTGAGGTCTGACGCTTTGATTTTTTCCAAGAATGCGGCATCGCTATATTCGGCATGATCGTCCGATGAAATGGGCGATGTCCAAGCGATGCTCTTTGCGCCGGTTAGCTTGGGCAAGATAAGCTCATCAAGCTTTCGAGGAGGAACTTGATTGATTGCCTTCTGAATCCATTTCAGGCTGCCGCGCTTTCCGACAGGTTGTTTGACCCGGCCCATTCGCTCCCCCGTTGTTGTCGACGCTGCAAGACTTCTACCCTAACGAGTGATCAAAGCCTCCGCCACCCCTCCCCGCGTTGGGTGGGTCAACCTGCTGCGCCGCTTGAGCGCAGGGAATTGCCTCGACCCGGGGGGCGAATGGGCGCAGGGTGAATTTCAGACGCCTGCCCCGGGCGCAAAAAACCAGCCTTCACCCTCAAAGGGTGAGAAACAGGAGCTTCATGCGTTCCGCCAATGACAACGAGACTTCGAGGCGCCTGCCGAGCGCGGCCTGGCTCCTCGCGATGGCTGTGTCCGCGGCGATCCTGATCTACGGAACCTTCGTGATTCTGAACCTCGCGGGCCTGCGCTAACCGGCCGCAACGCGCGGGGCCCTTCGCGGGGCCCGGTTTGGCATTCGCATCTTTCATGAGCTGAAAACGTGCACGGCCGGCCCTGGCTCACGCGCCGGACCGGCCATGACGACGGGACGAGATACGAACCCGCTTCAGTTCAGGATGTGGGACGAGACGAGACCGACCGCGGCAATGCTCAGCACCGCCAGAAGCGTGCTGTAGATCAGAACGTGGGGAAATGGGTCGTCGGAATAAACGCTTGCAATAGATAGCTTCATTCGGAACTCCGATTCGAGGATGTGAGTTGAACTTCTATAAGATAAATGCGCTTTAATTAAGTCGCATGAGAATATTTCGGCGCAAATATATAATATTTCTGTGGCGCACTTGTTTTTCTGTCCGACAGGTTCCATATCGTTATAATGATTTTGGATGATGATCATTCAGAATTTACTTCCTTTAATGTGGAGTCTAACATGGAAAATTCATCCTCAACCAATAGCGTGACATCCAATAATCCCGAGCAGAACAAGTTGACCGTGATGAAGGACATTCGTGCCAAGTGGAGCCATTTCTCCGAGCAGGAGGTTTCCGCGCTCAAGGGCAAGGCCGACCTCGTGACCCAGGTCGCGGCCAAATACGGCCTCGAGCAGGCGCAGGCCCAGCGTGAAGTCGACGCAGTGTTGAAGGGCCGCCAGATCGGCGCCGGCGCTTAAGGGCGCCAGTCTCCGAGGCTGCTCAGCCTCGGTTTCATTTTCCGTCCACGCCAAAAGCCTCAACCATGAAGGCGACGCGTCGTGGATGTGGGGGTTCAGGCCAAGGCCGACCCAAACGTGTGAGCCGCCTTCGGGCGGCTCTCTTTTTTTGAGCCGCGCGGGATAGGATGGGCTATTCCACTCAAGTGATTCGCCAGCCGAGAGGAGCACGACATGGCCAAAGGCCAAATGCGGAGCAACAAGGAGAAGAAGAAGCCGAAGCAGGACAAGAAGAAGGTCGTGCCGGCGCCCTCTCCCCTCTCCCTCGATCAGCGCCCCAAGCCCGGCCAGGGCGGCGGCGCGAAGAAATAGCTTGTCATGGCGCTACCGCGCTTCGCGCCTTGAGCGCGATGTCTTGCGCTACCGCGCTGCCGATACCGCGTGCATGGTGGCTGCATCCCGGTTCTGCGCGGCCTCAAGCTCCGCAGGATCGATGGTCACCATTTCCACCGCGGCTCCGGACAGCTCCGGCACGAAGATGACCGTCGCGACTCGGCGGTAGGCCATGAAGGACAGCCCCTCGAGGAGCTCCTCGTCGGTCACCACCCGATAGTCGGCCGGCGGCAGCACATG
>NZ_JBOHJB010000020.1:0-38740 GCF_050728395.1 Methyloceanibacter sp. | reverse complement strand
TCCCGGGCGTCGCGCCATCGACGGATCCGACGCCATATTCCTTTGGCGGCAACTGACTTCGCGAACACGCCGCTAGGACGATGGCCACAGCGAGAACGCCTGCAATCCTGCAGGCGCGGTTAACCCCACCATTCAGCCCCATAATTTGATTGCTCCCGCTAGCCGCTTTTTAGGAATCGTTAGGGGCAAACCCTTAACGAACCCCTATGCCCCCGAAATTGTCAGGAGCTTGGCTCGCGCGAGCAACACGACTGTCGAATAGGTGGTCTAGAAAATGGAAGGGATGCCTGGGGCGCCGCAGCTATGCTCCGACGTCCCGGCATCCAGATCCATATCGCGGAAGATGATCCCCCCTCCGCCCCAAATCTTGTGTTTTCGCGCGCGTGTTAGACGCGAACGACCTGCTCGACCACGACGTCGGCTGAACCGAGCTTCAGGGGCTCCTGCGTTACAGCCTTCTCATGATGGAAACAGCCGCCCAGCGCAACGGCGGCGGCCACGATTGTGGCGACGACGATAACGCCCTTAAAACCCTGCATGGTCTTCTCTCCTTTGGTTAAACGGCAAGTGCCGTTTTTGCATGTACCGGTGCGGCGCTTTCAGATCAAGATCGGACTGCTGTCCGGCGACCGTTTTGTCGGTCATTGATGCCAAAATGCCACGCCGAATCCGAACCCCGATGCCCGGTCAAGCTACAAGGCGGAGAGAGCCTGATCAAGTATAGTTAACATAAGGATAACAACAGTTTCACACTGGGACCGAGGCCGAGACGAGAGGCGCTTTTCGTGCCCACTCCGGGGGTGACTTTCGGCTAGTTGATCAGCGGCGACCAGGCCGGATCGGAGCCGAAGGACGGGGTGGCGACAAGGCGCTCGTTATAGCCCGTGAGGTCGATGGAAAAGAGCCTCGGGCCGCCCGCGGCACCGGGCGACTCCCTGAAAAACATCAGTACTCTGCCATTCGGCGCCCAAGTGGGCCCCTCGTTGTGGAATCCCTCGGTCAACACCCGCTCGCCAGAGCCGTCCGGCTTCATCACGCCGATGAGGAATTGGCCGCCGGACCGCTTGGTGAAGGCGATCAAATCGCCGCGCGGCGACCAGACCGGCGTCGAATAGCTGCCGCTTCCGGAGCTGATGCGGTGCTGATTCGATCCGTTGGCGTTCATCGCGTAGATCTGCTGCGACCCGTCCCGGTCGCTTTCGAACACGATCTGGCGCCCGTCCGGCGCATAACAGGGCGAGGTGTTGATCGACTGGCTGTCGGTGAGCTGTGTCGTGCGCCGGCTGCGCAGGTCCATGGCGTAGACGTTCGCGGCACCTGCCTGCTCGAGGCTCATGACGATTCGCTGGCCGTCGGGCGAGAAGCGTGGCGAAAACGTCATACCCGGAAAGGTTCCGACGATCTCCTTCTGCCCGGTCTCGATGTTGAGCAGATAGACCTTGGGGTCGTCGCCGGCGAAGGACATGTAGGTGATCTCTTGCGTCGACGGGCTGAAGCGCGGGGTGAGCACCAGGTCCTTTCCGGTGGTCAGCAACCGCACGTTGTAGCCGTCCTGATCCATGATGGCGAGGCGCTTGACGCGCTTGTTCTTGGGTCCCGACTCATCGACGAACACCACGCGCGTGTCGAAGTAGCCCTTCTCGCCGGTCATGCGCTCATAGATCACGTCGGCGATGATGTGACCGACACGGCGCGCGTCCCTCGCCCGGGTAAAGAACTGCTCGCCCGCGAGCTGCTTGCCTGAGAGCACGTCCCAGAGGCGGAACTCAGCCCGTAACTTGCCGTCGCTATTGCCGATTCTGCCAACGACCAGCGCCTGGGCATTGATCGGCCGCCAGTCCTCGAAGCGCGGCGCGCGCGCGACGTCCAGGCCCTTCTCGATAAACGCCGCCGGATCGATCGGCAGGAACAGGCCTGACAATTTGAGATCGTTCGACACCACGTCGGAGATCTCGCGTGCTGCCTTGGCATCGATCGAGCCATCGCTCGCGAAGTCTGGAATAGCGATCGGAAAAGGTTGGATGTTGCCCTGGGTGATATTGAGCTCAACCACCGCGTGTGCCGGTGTCAAGCCGGCGCTCAGGCCAGCGAGCGCGCAGAGAACGAAAGCAGCGAATCGGCAGGCACGTCGGAATGTCGGGGGAGGAATGAGGTCGGTCATGGTTTCGAATCGCTCATGCGAAAGCGGAGCTAACCGCTGCCATACATCTGTCTTGGGTCGAAATTGAGGATCATGTCGCGCCACACGGCGTACTTCTCTGCCGGCAGCTCGTAGGGCTGGCACTGGTAGACCGCGCGCACGGCGCTGTCGGCGGCGGCCTGGAAGAACGGCGAGCCGCCGCTATTGGCGACAGACGGATAGCCGATCAGGCTGCCGTCCTCGTTGAGCTGCAGCCTGAGCTTCACGACGATGGCATCGGCGCCGAGACCGCCAGGCGGCGGATTCCAGCATTGCGCGATCTTGGCCCTGAGCGCGTCGATCTCATTGACCGCCATGGTCACTTGCGTGCCGCTCGATTGCCCCTTCACCTTTTTTCTCGGCGTGTCTTGTGGCGCATCCTCGGTGCGCGCCTCTCTCGCCGCATCGGGGAGCTTGTTGAGCAGCGCCGCCATGCGATCGACGTTGACGTCGCGCTTTTTCTCGGCCTGAGGCGCGGGCTTCGGCTTGGCCTTCGGCTTCTCGGGCTTGGCTTCAGCCTTCTTGGGCAAAGGTTCCTTCTTGGCCTCGGCCTCTTTCGGCTTCTCCACCTTGTCGGGCTTCGGCTCCGGCTTCTCTTCCGCCTTCTCCTGCGGGGCTGGCGGCGGCGGCACGGCTTCGGCCTTCGGCGGCTTGGGCGGCTCCTTCTCCGCCACTGCCTTCGGCTTCGGCTCCTCTGGCTTCGGCGCGAGCGGCGCCTCGTCCTTCTCGTCCACCATCCCGGCCTTGATCCTGGTGAACTCCGACGGGGTGACGATGTCGATGGGAACGTCCTCGATCATCGGCGCGTCGAGTGCGCGGCCTGACGGAAACACCACCAGAACCCAAAGCAGAATCGCGAGGTGCAACGCGATGGAGATGAAGACGCTCTTGCGCACCCAGCGTGTCCCCTATTGCGGCTTCTGTTCGAGATCGGAGATGAGCGCGATCCGGCGGAAGCCAGCCGCGCTGATGGTCCCCATCACCCTCATGACAACGCCGTAATTCACCCGGCGATCGCCCCGCACGAAAATACGCTCGTCATACCCGTTCTTCGCGATAGCCGTCAGTTTGGGCGCAATTTCGTCAATCTGGAGTTCGGTCTCCTGCAGGAAGATCTTTCCCTCCGGATCGACCGAGATGGTGAGCGGCTCCTTGTCGCCTTCGAGCTGCTTGGCCTCCGATTTGGGGAGCTCGATCGGCACGCCGACCGTGAGCAGCGGCGCCGTCACCATGAAGATGATCAAGAGCACGAGCATGATGTCGACCATCGGCGTCACGTTGATCTCGCTCATCGGCCGCGCCGAGCGGCGCTGTGCGCGCCTGCTGCTCAGTGCTCCGCCAATTTGAAGTCCGCCGCCCATCGTGCCCGCTCCTAAACCGTGGTCTTGTCGATCTGGCGCGAGAGAATGGCCGCGAACTCATCGGCGAAGCCTTCCAGGCGTGCCGCGTGGCGGGCCACTTCGCTGTTGAATTTGTTATAGAAAATGACCGCAGGGATGGCGGCGAGCAGGCCAAGCGCGGTGGCGAACAGCGCTTCGGCGATGCCTGGCGCCACCACCGCGAGGTTGGTGTTCTTGCTCACGGCGATGGCCTGAAAGCTCGTCATGATTCCCCACACCGTGCCGAACAATCCGACAAACGGAGCGGTCGATCCGACGGTGGCGAGGAAGGTGAGCCGCCGCTCGAGACGCTCGACCTCGCGGCCGATAGCGACGTCCATCACCTTCTGCACCCTGAGCTGGATGCCGGGACTCAACTTTTGATTTCTCTCGGTGCTACGCGAGTATTCGCGCATGCCGGCGACGAACAACGCTTCCACGCCGGTGTTCCGCCGCTGACCGAGCGCCTGGTAGAGCTCGACCAGCGACTGTCCTGACCAGAACACCTGCTCGAACTTGCCGGTCTCCTTCCGCGTCTTGGCGAACAGGAAGAATTTCTCGAGGATGATCGCCCAACTCCACACCGACGCGGCGAGAAGCCCGATCATCACCAGCTTGACGATGATGTGAGCGTTGCGGAACAGCTCCCAGATGGAGAGATCGACGGCAACATCGGGCGGGGTCATGACGGCCTCGTGGCGCGAGCTCCAAAGCGTCTCTCTCGGGCTTATCGCCTGGTCGAAACGGCAGCTACCCGCCGGGCCACAATGGCCCTCGGGCTAAAGACGAACATCGCCGGAGAGAGCGCCGCCTCTTGCAAGGGCGCGACCTTACCCGAGCGAATGTGACTAAACTTGGACCCATTAACCGTTAGCGGCCCGCGCCCGTCCCCCGCCCGAGGCCCGGCAAATCCGGCTGTTCACAGATACCCTTACGCGCGCTGGTTAACGAACCGTTCAAGCGCGCTCCGAATAAGCGCGCCAATTCGCTGCGGCTTGCCGGAGGAGGAGACGAGCACGACGGTGACGCGCGCGCGGGCGACCATGGTTTCTCCGCGCCGAACCTCCTGGGCGAGGACCAGCGACGCGCCGCCGATATGGGCGCACCGCGTCACCACTTCGAGCACCTCATCGACCTGCGCCGGTTTCAGATAATCGATCTCGATGTGACGCACGACGAAAACGCCGGGCTCGCCCATTTTGGCGGCGGCTAGGCTCTGATGGTCGATGCCGAGCAGCCTGATGAAGTCGGAGCGCCCGCGCTCGCAGAATTTCAGGTAGTTGGCGTGATAGACGTGGCCGGCGAAATCGGTGTCCTCGTAATAGACGCGAATCGGCATAACATGGGTCTCGCCTTCGATCCGCCCGGCAAGATCCGGCCACCGGCTCATGATCCCCTCCACCCTTGCGGGGGAGGCGGGAATGCTGCTGCACCGTTCATGTGGGCCGCTGATTCAGCCGGTACGCGCCAAGGGCGGCGAAGGTTTTGGGACCTCCTGCTTCCACGCCTTGGCCGCCTCAATCCATGAAGCGATGGCTTCTTGGACGTTCTGCAACGCCTGCTCAGGCGTCTCGCCATCGGACATGCAACCGGGAAGGTCGGGGACGATGGCGAGATAGCCGCCTCCATCGCTTTCCGCCAGCCGCTCGATCCTAACGGAGTATTCGAGTTTCATGAGCCATCTCCATGGGCGTCTATATAGCGCACGAGCTTGCGGATGTAGACGGGCTTGATCGGCCTTCGGGCCGGGATGGTCAGTATTTCGCGAGCTTGAGTGTGTTTGGCGTGACAATGGGATGTTCCTTTGCCCGCACGAAACAGTAAGCCATGTTCTCGGCACACCCTTTCCACGTCCTCGATGCGCCAATCGGCCGCCGGGTTGCGGCGCATTCGTTCCAGCAGGTCGGACACCATTAGTCGTTCGGGTCCTGACCGAACATCCCATACTGACCGTTGCTCGACGGACTCGGCGCGGGCAGGCCGAGATGGGTGAAGGCGCTCGGAGTGAGCACGCGGCCGCGCGGGGTGCGGGCGATGAAGCCCTGCTGCAACAGATAAGGCTCGATGATCTCCTCGATGGCGTCGCGCGGCTCAGACAGCGCCGCGGCGATGGTCTCGATGCCGACCGGACCGCCTCCGTAATTCACGGCGATGCAGCGCAAATAGCGATGATCGAGCGCGTCGAGCCCGCGGCTATCCACTTCGAGCTGGGCGAGCGCGCGGTCGGCAATCTTGGCGTCGACGGCAGCGGAGCCGTCCACGGACGCAAAGTCGCGCACGCGGCGAAGCAGCCGCCCAGCCACCCGCGGCGTGCCGCGTGCCCGCCGCGCAATCTCATGCGCGCCCTCTGGCGTGAGCGGCAAAGCGAGCAGCCGCGCCCCGCGCCGCACGATCTCCTCGAGCTCCGGCACGCCGTAAAAGTCGAGCCTGATGGGAATGCCGAAGCGCTCCCTGAGCGGCGTGGTCAGCAGCCCGGTGCGCGTGGTGGCGCCGATAAGCGTGAAGCGGGAAAGGTCGATGCGCACGGAGCGCGCCGCCGGCCCCTCGCCGATGATGAGATCGAGCTGGAAGTCCTCCATCGCCGGATAGAGGATTTCCTCGACCGCAGGGGCGAGCCGATGGATCTCGTCGATGAACAGCACGTCGCGGTCTTCGAGATTGGTGAGGAGCGCAGCGAGGTCTCCGGCCTTGGCGATCACCGGCCCCGAGGTCGCGCGGAAATTCACGCCGAGCTCGCGCGCCACGATCTGGGCGAGCGTCGTCTTGCCGAGGCCCGGGGGCCCCGCGAACAGCACATGGTCGAGCGCCTCGCGTCGCCCGCGCGCCGCCTCGATGAAGACCTTGAGGTTCGAGCAGACCTTCGGCTGGCCGATGAACTCGCTCAAGGTCTGCGGGCGGAGCGATGTCTCCCCCTGATCCTCGTCGCGCCGCGCCGCGGCCAGCATCCGCTCGGCCATTTCAGCGCGCTCCGGTCAAATTGCAGAGAGGCGCAACAGGCCCCCTCCCTCCCCTCGATGGGGAGGGTGGCCGGCAGCTTGCTGCCGGCCGGGTGGGGTGAGTCCGCCTGAGCTTGAAGAACATCCCCCCGCCCGGTGCGCTTCCAGCGCGCCGACCTCCCCACAAGGGAGAGGTATGAGAGTAAGCCGCAGCGCTCGGGCGAAGCTCGACAATCATTGGGCGAGCTCCCTAAGGCCGAGGCGGATGAGCTCCTCGGTACGCGCCTCGCGTCCAGCCTTGCCGACGGCGAGCGACACCGCCGCCGCGGCCTGGGCATGGCCATAGCCGAGATTGGTCAGCGCCGACACGGCATCCCGCGCCGACGCGCCCTCGGGAAGGATGGAGACAGGGGCAACGCCGCCGCCTGGCCTGATTGCCGGCGCCAGCGACGGCATCTTGTCTTTCAACTCAGCGACGATGCGGGCAGCAACCTTTGGCCCCACGCCAGGAGCGCGCGAGACCTGGGCCTTGTCCTGTAGCGCCACGGCATTGGCGAGGTCCGTGGCATCGAGCGTGCCCAGCACGGCGAGCGCCACCTTGGCGCCGACCCCCTGTACCGTCTGCAGCGCCCTGAACCAGGCGCGCTCGTGCTCGGTAGCGAAGCCATACAATCTGATCGAATCATCGCGCATATGGGTGTCGATGGCGAGCGTCACGGTCTCCCCGACCGCCGGCAGGCCGACCAGCGTCCGCGCGGCGCATGTCACCTCATAGCCGACGCCGTTTACATCGACGATCAGCGCGGAAGGCCCGACCTCGTCGAGGCGCCCGGTGAGCTTGCCGATCATGGCGCGCTCCTCGCCGCAAGGGCGACCGCCGCCTCGAGCCTCCGCCAGGAGCGGCAATGGGCATGGGTGATGGCGATGGCAAGCGCGTCGGCGGCATCGGTGCTGTCTGGAACGGCACGCGGCAGGAGCCGCGCCACCATGGCCCTGATCTGCACCTTGTCGCCATGGCCGACGCCGACCACGGTCTTCTTGACGGCGTTCGGCGCGTATTCGGCGATTGAGACGCCGAGAAGCGCCGGCACCAGCATGGCGATGCCGCGGGCTTGGCCGAGCTTCAGCGTGGCTGAGGCGTCCCGGTTGACGAAGGTCTGCTCGATGGCAGCCTCGACCGGCGAGAGGCGGGCGAGCACCTCCTGTAGCCCATCGAACAACTGGCGGAGCCTGACCCCGAGCGCTTCGCAATCGTCAGAGGTGACCGAGCCGCAGGCAACGAAGGCGAGCCTCACCCCATCGGAATCAATGATTCCCCACCCCGTCCGCCGGAGCCCCGGGTCGATGCCGATGATGCGAATCGCTTCGCCAGCCATGTTCACGTGATATCACGACCGGGGCTCAGCGACGACGCCGTAGCGCGGCCGTCAACGGCGGATCCAGAGGCCGATATGCGTCTCTGGCGCGGTGGAGAACTCCATCCAGCGGTAGTCGGCATCGACCGCCTGCATGATGCTCTTCCAGGCATCGATGTCCTTGCTTTCGCGAACGGACCAGACGACGTAGCGGACGTCGTGATCGGTGAGAAAGCGCGCCGCGTCGAGGAGCGTTCCGGCGTAGAAGCTCTCGATCTTGGCGACGAGGGCGGGCAGCTCCGGCAAATCCTTCTTCCACACTTGGAGGGCGTAGGGGAGCCCGACGAGGTTGGGCTTCTGCGCGAAGCTGCCATAGATGCCGGTGTCGCGAGAAAACTCGTCGTAGATCTTTTCCAGCACGATCCCAGGCGGGGCGTCCGTGAGATAGCGAAGCATCCGGCCATTCGAGCGATCCTGCGCGTAGAAGCTGGTACCGTCGATCTTTCCGGCGGAGGCGTGGGAGCGAAAGACGAGATAGCGGCCGGCGTCCACGGCAAAGACCGAGACAAGCACGAGCACTGAAGCTGCCACGATGCGGCCCACCCGGCTCGTCCCGGCAAGCAGCGCCGCGGAGATCGAGAAGACGCCGCCGGTGAAGATCCAGCCCCACCATTTGAGCGCCGGATTGAACCTGATGAAATCGTCGCGGTAAGTGCCGTCGGGCGCGTTGAAGAATTCGGCGACGATCAGCAGCGCGAGAAACAGCACGGCAAGGAACCCGGCGAAGGACCGCGTGAGGCCGGCAAGGGGCACGGCGAGCGCAAGCACGAGCAACGGCCACCACACGATCAGGAACTGGACGATTGGCGCGTGCTCCTCGCCGGTGACGAGCGCCATCTGCATGTGACCGCTTGCGGCGCCGAGGCCGGCGAGAAAGGGCAGGAGCAGAAACACGCCAAGGGCAGCGCCGGCACCGATCCGGAGCAGACGCCACTGGCCTGAAATACGCCGGTCCCACAGCGTCCAAGCACCGACCATCGCCGCCTGGAGCGGAAACACCCAGGCGTGGCAAGAGAGCGCGAGCGGCACCGTGAGCCCGAGGACGAATTCGAGCCGGGCGCGGACGGCTTTCGGCGAGCGCGGGATGGCCGCCATGATGGTGAGCGCCAGGAATTGGAGCAGAAAGCCCGACAGCACTGCGTGGTAGCCGCCGATCGCATATTGATAGCCGAAGGTCTCGATCGGCAGCCGCACCGAATGCGGCACGTCGCCGAAAGCGGCTTGCCAGGTTGACGACGCGAGCGAGCTGTCGAAATAGCCGAGAAATCGCGAATTGAAGATCAGGGCGTCGACGGCCGAGCCATAGCTCAGAAGGTCGGCGGACGGCGCCGACTTGATCGCATGCAGGAGCGGCGAGATCCCCGTTCCGCCGATGGCGAGCGCCACCATCGAGAGGAGCTTTCCGCCGAGCCGCACGCGGAGAAGCGTGAGGAACTCCCAAGCGAGGCCAAGGACGAGAGCCGGAAGGATGATCGACGCAAAGGTGAAGCTCGCGCCGGGGCCGAGGCCGAAGATGCGGCCGAGCAGCGCGGCGCTGTAGTGCTGGAACGTGTAGTAGTAGTCGAGCCGCTGGTAAGGGAGCCAATAATCGACCGGCGGCAGTTTCGTTCCGGCGAGATAGTTCGACACGAAATGGAAATCGGTGAGACGGTCGTTGTCCTCGACGATCTCGGGAAACGACAGTCGCCACACGGCGCCATAGACGAGCGCGCAGAGAAAGACGATCTCGCTCGTCCTGAACGTCTCATCGGCCAGCCACGCCCGCTCGCACCAGATCACCAAGAGCGACAGCGCCGTGAGCGGCAGGAAGAGAGGGTAGAGAGGGCCGAGCCCGACGAAATGCTCAAGCGAGAAGAGGGCGAGGCAAACGCCGAGGAGACCTGTCGCGCGCGCTGTCGCCGGAAATGGAAGGTAGCGAAGCACGAGCAGCGTCAACGCCGCGATGTTGACGAGGACGGCGGCGGCAAGTCCCAGGACGTAAATCGCTTCGATCATCGCCCGCGCCGATCCTCGATCAGCCTTCTGCCCCGGCAGTCCGAACTCTCTCCGACGAGCCTGGCAGTCCAGTCAAGTCGCTGTGCAATCAGTCAAATCCGGACCGCGTTGGCGAACAGCTCATCGCCCCATTCATAGAGCGGCCGCTGGAAGTCGGATTCGGTGTGGATGGCCTGGCCTTTGCGCTCGGTCCATTTCTTTCCGTAGGTGTCGAACGGGAAGTGGCGGATGTAGTAGTCGCAAGTTTCCTCCCAATGATCGACCGAGAGCGACTTGCCGTAATGCTGGCAGTGGAGGTCGATCTTGATGTTGCTCATGCCGCCTGGCGTCCGCCCGTGGCCTTCGGCGAAGTGAATCTCCGGGCGGTTCCGCCACAGCATCAGAATGTCCCTCTGCTCCGGCCCATAGAAGCGACGGAAGTGAAGCAACGGCAGATCGGGCGCGTAGGGCGCACAGTCTTCCGGCGTCATATAGGCGTCGAACAATTGCACGCGCACCGCATCGGAAACGTCCGCCTCCAGGCCGGTAACGAAGCTCCGCAAATCTCCGGTGACGCGCTCGTCGGGATCGAAACAGAACATCCAGTCATGCGGCAGCTCGGCCCGCGCCATGTCGAGCAGGAGACCGCGATGCCTCCCCTCGGCGAGCTTCCGCGCGGCGATGTCCTTCTCCCAAGATTGGTTGGCGACGATCAGCGCCACCTTCGGATGTTTGCGCAGGATGTCGACGGTGTCGTCGGTGCTCGCATCGTCATAGGCGACGATGGCATCGACCTGGGCCGAGAGATAGTCGAGCGTGTCGGGCAGGAGCAGCGCCTCGTTGCGCATGCGGGTCATGCCGACGATGAGGTGCTTCTTCTCGAGCAGCGCCTCGTTGCCTCTGATGATCCGCTCGGATGGGCGGAGCTGCCAATTGATCGTGGGCACCGCCATTTCGCGCGACCCCGCGATCAAAATCCGAATCGTGCGAAGAGCGCCGCGATCCAGATCAGCGCCGCGAGCGCGATGGCGAAGAACACCGCCGCCGAACCGAGATCCTTGGTCACGCGGATCGCGGCATGCAATTCCGGCTGCACGTGATTGCATAGGCGCTCGATGGCGGTGTTGAGAAACTCGACCGCGAGCAGAAACAGCAGACTGCCGATCAGCGCCACCCAAATCCACAGATTGGTCGCGATGAGAAAGGACAGCGGAACGGCGATCAACGTGATCGCGACTTCCTGCTTGATCGCGGCTTCGGTGACGAGGCCTTCGCGCAAGCCCCTGACCGTGTTCCACAACGCCGCCCAGATACGGGCGATGCCGCCGCGGCCCGGCAGCGCGGCCTGGGCGCGCGAATGCTTGTAGTCGGTGCTCTTCGAAGGGCGCAGCGGTTTCATGGGCGGGCGCGTCAAGCGGCCGTCAGCCGCCGCAGCACGTCCTCCGCCACATCGAAATTGGCGTAGACTTGCTGCACATCGTCCGACTCTTCCAGCGCGTCGATCATGCGCAACAGCTTCTGCCCTGCCTCCTCGTCGATTGGCACCTCCGACTTCGGCCGCCAAACGATCTGCACGATGCGCGGCTCGCCGAAGCGCGCCTCGAGCGCCTTGGCCACCTGATGCAGCCGATCAGGATTGCAATAGACGACGTGGCCCTCCTCGCTCGATTCGCAGTCGTCGGCACCGGCGTCGATCGCCGCCTCCAGCATCTGATCCGCAGTTGCCTTGGCGGCATCGAACTCAATGGCGCCGAGCTTGTCGAAATTGAAGGAGACGGCGCCGGTCTCGCCGAGATTGCCGCCGAACTTGGTGAAGATCGAGCGCACCTCGCTTGCCGTGCGGTTGCGGTTGTCGGTGAGCGCCTCGACGATCACCCCGACGCCGCCGGCGCCGAAGCCCTCGTAGCGCACCTCCTCGTAATTCGCCCCGCCCGCCTCCAGGCTCTTCTTGATGGCACGCTCGATATTGTCCTTTGGCATGTTCACGGCGCGCGCCGCGACGATGGCAGTCCTGAGCCGCGGGTTCATGGCGGGGTCTGGCATGCCCATCTTCGCCGCGGCGGTGATTTCGCGGCCGAGCTTGGAGAACAGCTTGGATCGCTTCTTGTCCTGGGCGCCCTTGCGGAATTGGATGTTCTTGAACTTCGAATGGCCAGCCATTCTGTCAATCCTGGTGGTTACCGGCCTTAAGCATAGAGGTGCCGCTTATACGGGCGAGCGGCCGCAAAATCCATAGCCGCCCGGGCTTGCGGCCTAGCTCAAGCGGCGGTCTTAACACAGCTTTAACCCTGTTGGCCCGACAACACAGGTTTGGGCGGTTTCACTTTCAGGGGGGCAAGGATGTCGAGCATCACGGAAGCGTCCACCACGCCGATAGTCGGGGGCGCTGAGCACACGCCAAAGCTTTCGGAGCTATGCGGCGACGCGGCGAAGCACGTGGCGCAAGCCCGCATGGCGTTGTTCAGCGAAGAAGTCGACGCCGACGGTGCGCTTGCCCATCTCGACCAGGCGATCTTTCTCCTCCAGCGCCTGTCGGCCCATGGCCGGGCGATGGGCCTCATCGGTTCTCAGAAGCTGCGTACCGCTTAGGACCGGCTGGCGCGATCAGGCCGGCGACGCGGCGCGCACCCAAAACTTGGGCTCGGCTGGCGACAACCTGCCGCCGAGCCTGATCGGCCCGATCGCGGTGGCAAGGCCTGTGGCGTCGTCGATCTCGATGCCGACGCCCGAGACGGTGGCTTCGCCAAGCGCCGGCTGAAACCGCCCGTTCGGAATCTTGGTGAGGAAGCGCGACAGAGGCTCCTCCTTGCTCATGCCGAGCACCGAGTCGTAGTCGCCGCACATGCCGACATCGCTGATATAGGCGGTGCCCCGGTTGAGGACTTGCTCATCCGCCGTGGGCACGTGGGTGTGCGTGCCGATCAGCGCGCTCGCGCGCCCGTCGACGAAATATCCCATCGCCTGCTTCTCCGAGGTGGCCTCGGCATGCAAATCGATGAGGATCGCGTCGGCCCCGCGTTTCAGCCCGCAAGCCTCGATCTCCCGGTCGACGGCGCGGAAGGGGTCGTCGAGGTCGCCCATGAACACGCGGCCCATGGCGTTGATCACGAGCACGTCGGCGCCGTTCGCCGCCTTGAACAGGCCGGCGCCGCGTCCGGGCGCGCCTTGCGGAAAATTGATCGGCCGGAGCAAGCGATCGTGCCGCTCGATGAAGATCAGCGTCTCGCGCTGATCCCAGACATGATTGCCGGTGGTCACCGCGTCGGCGCCGGCGTCGAGAAGCTCGGTCAGAATCTGCTCGGTGATGCCGAACCCGCCGGCAGCGTTCTCGCCATTGACCACCACGAAATGGGCGCCGTAGCGCTCGCGCAAACGTGGCAGCTGCTCGATGACTGCCGTCCGGCCCGATCGGCCGACCACGTCACCGAGGAAGAGAATCCGCATACCTGCCGCCGATCCGGGCCATGCACCAACCGAGAGGGTCAATAGCCCAGTCCCATCAGGACTGCCAGACTTCGTCCTGATTCCAAAAACCAAGCATGAGTTCGAATCGGTTGAGGACGGACCCGCCGACCGGGGTTCTCAGAGTCCACATTTCTGTTGACTTCCACAGAAGTGTAGAACATCCTATATGCTTATGAAAGCAAGCGAGCTCAAGAGGTTCCTGGCTAAAAACGGCTGCGCCTTCAAGACACACAAGGGCGGCAGCGGGCACCTCACTGTACGGCGTGGCGACCGAGTTTCGCAATTGCCAATGCACGGACAAAAGGAACTTGGAACTGGCCTTGTGAACAAAATACTGAAGGACCTCGGGCTGAAGGAACTGAAGAAGAAATGACCCTGCGTTATCGCATTAAGCTTGAGCCGGACGACAATGGCACCCTATTGGTCACCAGCCCCGACTTTCCGGAGGTCACGACCTTCGGTGAAAGCAAGGACGACGCGCTTCGTCACGCGCGCAATGCGATCGAAGAGGCAATTGCAGCACGAATCGCAGCGAAACAACAGATTCCGAAATCTCCCGACACAATCCCCGCTCGACATTACAAGGTCCAGTTGCCTTGGCAGACCGAACTCAAGGTTCTGCTCTATCACAGTCTTAGGAAGGCCAACCTGACGAGGGCGGATCTCGCGCGCCGATTGCGTTGGCCGCGTGAGCAGGTGGACCGGTTGTTCCGGCTCGATCACGCCTCTCGCCTCGATCAACTTGAAGCCGCCTTTAACGCGCTTGGAATCAAGATTGACGAGTTGACCGCCAGACTTTGGGCTGATCAAGCGGAGGAGGTGTCGCTGGAGTCCCTTACCGCAGATGAGCTGGCAGCAGCCTATATCGACGTGCAAGTTCAAAACATCAAGACGCAGGGGAACGACGTGGTTTTCACGATTGGAGATCAAGCGCGGCTCGTTGTGCGGCATGACGACCGGGGGAACTTGGTCGAGACGAAGCCGGAAGGCCTGCGTGTGTTTCGCTACAGGGACGAGATATACTTCGCGCCCTAACAGACTCCCCAGACTTTGCGCCCCATGACTGAACCCATGGGGAAGGTAGCGAGGCCGCGATGGCCGTCGGGGCGTAGATCCCTGGTGTCCCTACTAATGTAGGTGGGCGCCGAATGTCGGAGACCACGGTCCCCGACGGGGTCAGCTCCCATAGGATCTTATAGGGCCCGGGGATAGTGCCCCTAACGCACCTCGCAGCCCGCCAATTGCGACTATAGCTCGTGTCGCGTGGCGAGACTATCGCCGTGTCGAGGCGTGGCCGGCAAAGCGCTGGCTCAGCTGCTCGAGGCGGTCGGCCGCGGCGCTGATCGTGTCGGCAAGGTCGGTGCGGAGCAATTTCGACGACTCATCGGCCGTCGACCGGTCGCGGCGAAGCTCGGCCATGGCGCCTTTCAGCTCCTGAAGCTGACGCCTTGCCTCCCACAGCTCATCCGTGACCATCAAAGATGCCATCAGGATCAGGCGATCGTCGCCGACCTGGCCGAATTTGTGCTTCATCGTTTCCATGTGCGAGCCGAGATATTCGGAGAGCGCGATCAGATGTGCCTCTTCCCCCTCCCCGCATTCGAGGCGATAGGTGCGCCCATTGAGCGTGACGCTGACCTGTCCCATGTGCCCCCCTAATATTCTGCCCCCTTGGCGGGCACCATGTCCCGCAAGGTGCCCATCACTACTTCCAGCCGGCCCGATACTTCGCTGTTCGCGTCTTCGAGCCGCCTTGCGCGGCCGCGCTCATGGTCGAGCTCGGCGGCAAGCCGGTCGCGCTCCGACGCGAGCCGATTGCGCTCATCGGTCAAGGAGCGAACCTGCTCCTTGAGCTTGGCAGTTGAATCCCGATCTTCGAAAAGCTGACCCAGAAAGCGCTCGAGGCTGTCGAGCGAAGCGCCGAACCGCGCCAGAGCCTGTTGCAGAGCGTCAGCTTGGGCCATCACGAGCTATGTCCCCTCACCGCACCAGACCCGCCGCACTGGACGGCGTGGCGGCCTTCGCTCCCTCGACCGGGCGACCATGTGACAATGTGGTGAACGTCGCGCCAATGGTCAACATGCAGTTGCTGCCTACCCCGGCTCCCGCCGTTGACCGACAGGTGTCTGCCGGGGCGGAGATTGACAGCGCCGCGGCCAGCTGATTTGAGACGGACACTGACAATACCGCACCATTGCGCAGAGAAAGGCAAGCGGAGGCTGCAAAATGGCTGAAGCGGCGGCTCCTTGTCGGCTCTACCTCACGCTTCCGGCGAACGCTTCGCCCCCGGTGGAAAGATCCTTGGCCGAAGTCATGGACGTGGCGGACGTGGCCTGCGTCTTGCTTTGCCAGGATGCGGCCGAAGCCGACCCCGCCTTGGATCTCAGGCTGCGCGAGCTGACGCTCGCCCGCGATGTGGCCTTCCTGGTCGAGAACGATGCCGCGCGCGCCAAGCGCATCGGCGCTGATGGCGTCCATCTCCCCACGGACGCAGCACTGTACGGACAGGCGCGAGAGCACCTGGGTCAACGCGCGATCATAGGCGTTGGTTGCAATGAAAGTCGCCATGAGGCCATGCTGTTGGCCGAGCTTGGTGCGGATTATGTCGCATTCGGTCAGACGGCCGCACCTTCCGGCCGCGAGCGGGAGGAACGCGCCGGGCTGATTGTCTGGTGGTCGGAGATTTTTGTCGTGCCCTGCGTCGCCTGGAACGTGGAAACGCCGGAAGAGGCCGCCCATCTCGCCCGCATCGGTGCCGATTTCGTAGCTGTCGCCCCATCAATTTGGCAGGCCGAGGACGCTGCCGTGACGATCGCCAAGATCGGCGCGGCGCTCAGAGAAGCGAGGGGTGCCGCGTGAAGGGAACGGCCGCCTTCCAATGTTTTTTGCTTGCGGCCTGCATGATCGGGTGCAGCACAGCGGAGGCGCGGGCCGCTGAAAGTCCCTCCTTCGCCGCCTACTCCAAGGGACAATACATGACGGCGCGGACGCTTGCCGAGCGCGAAGCGGCGCAAGGCTCGAAGGAGGCCTACACTCTTCTTGGCGAAATCTATGAGGAGGGGCTCGGCGTCGCCCAGGACTACAGGAGGGCGGCCGACGCCTACCGCAAAGGCGCCGAACTCGGCGACGCCAATGCCCAGTTCTCTCTCGGCACCCTCTCTCTCGACGGCCAAGGCGTGAGGAAGGATCCCAACGCGGCCGCCAATCTTTTCGAGAAGGCCGCCAAGAGCGGCCATGCCATGGCCCAATACAACCTTGCCCTCGTCTATCTCGAAGGCAGGGGACGCCCCACGGACGAGACGAAGGCGTTCGAATGGATGGAGAAGGCCGCTCAGCAGAACCTGCCTGCGGCGCAATACGACCTTGGCGGCTTCTATCAATTCGGGCGCGGCGTGACGAAAGATCGCGCCAAGGCAGCCGAATGGACAGCCAAGGCCGCCGATGCCGGCAGCGCTGAAGCCCAGGCCGAATACGGCGTGATGCTGTTCAAGGGCGAGGGCGTCGCGGTCGATGAGCAACGTGCGGCCAAGATGTTCCGCATGTCCGCCGAACAGGGCAATCCAGTGGCGCAGAACCGGCTCGCCCGCCTCTACGCCAACGGCGTTGCGGTGGGTCCGGCCGATCCGGTCCAGGCCGCCAAATGGCACCTTCTCGCCAGAGAGGCAGGTGTCGCCGATTTCTCCCTCGACATCCTGCTCGCCAAGCTCACGCCCGAGCAGCGCGCAGCCGCTGACAAGGCGGCCAAGGATTGGCGCGACGGACATCTCTCCGAATGACCGCCCGCCCTTGACAGCGGCGGGGCCGCACGTCTTAAAGGCGGGCCACTCCAAATTACTCCACTTGCGCGAGCCTTCATGAAAATCAATGGCAACGAGATTCGCCCCGGTAACGTGATTCAGCACAAAGGCGGGCTATGGGCCGCGGTCAAGACGCAAGCGGTGAAGCCGGGTAAGGGTCCGGCCTATGCCCAAGTCGAGCTTAAGAACCTCATCGACGGCACCAAGCTCAACGAGCGCTTCCGCTCTTCCGAGACGGTCGAGCGCGTGCGGCTCGAGCAGAACGACTATCAGTTCCTCTACGCCCAGGGCGACATGCTCGTGTTCATGGACACCGACACCTACGACCAGATCGAGATCCCCACGGATTTCTTGGAGGAGCGTGCCGCCTTCCTCCAGGAGGGCATGAAGGTGACGGTGGAGAGCCATGAGGGCAAGCCGATCGGCGTCGCCATCCCCGAGCAGGTGACGCTCGCCGTGGTCGAGGCCGATCCGGTGGTGAAGGGCCAGACCGCCGCCTCGTCCTATAAGCCCGCGAAGCTCGAGAACGGGGTGCGCATCCTGGTGCCCCCCTTCGTCGTGGCCGGCGAGCGCGTGGTGGTCGACACCAACGAACTCACCTACGTCCGCCGCGCCGAGTAGCGCTATGCTTGACGGGAGTGTGCCTCTCGCTCTCCCCTCCCCCCTTGCGGGGGAGGGATAGGGAGGGGGGTTGATTCAAAAGACTCGCTTGTTCACCCCCCTCCGTTCGCGTCGAAACGCGAACGTGCTTCCCCGCAAGGGGGGAGCGGGGAGAGCGTTGCTAGTCTCGGTGACCCATAGACGACGCTGTGAGTGAGAAGTCGAAACCATGCCTGCGTCTGCTTTGATGAATGTGATGGTCGGCGCCGCCCGCAAGGCGGGACGCAGCCTCGCGCGAGACTTCGGCGAGGTCGAGCAGCTTCAGGTCTCGCTCAAAGGCCCGGCCAATTTCGTCTCCGCCGCCGACACACGCGCCGAGGAGATCCTGCACAAGGAGCTGTTGCGCGCCCGACCAGGTTACGGGCTTCTGCTCGAGGAGCATGGCGAGGTGGAAGGCGCCGACCGTACCCACCGCTTCATCGTCGATCCGCTCGACGGCACCACCAATTTCCTGCACGGCATCCCGCTCTTTGCCATCTCGATCGGGCTCGAACGCGACGGCGAGCTGGTTGCTGGCCTGATCTATAATCCGGCCAGCAACGAGATGTTCACCGCCGAGCGCGGCAAGGGCGCCTTCCTCAACGACCGTCGCCTACGGGTCGCGGCGCGGACCGAGCTTGCCGACTGCGTCATCGTCACCGGAATTCCGCACCGTGGCAAACCCGGCCAGGACCTTTTCCTGCGCGAGATGCAAGCCGTCATGTCGGCCTCGGCCGGCGTCAGGCGCACCGGCGCCGCGGCGCTCGATCTTGCCTGGGTCGCCGCCGGCCGCTTCGACGGCTTCTGGGAACGGAACTTGCGGGCCTGGGATCTCGCCGCCGGCATCGTCATCCTGCGCGAGGCCGGCGGTTTCATCAGCGACACCGA
Organism: Methyloceanibacter sp.; assembly: GCF_050728395.1. GTDB lineage: Bacteria > Pseudomonadota > Alphaproteobacteria > Rhizobiales > Methyloligellaceae > Methyloceanibacter. Next base: position 20,068 of record NZ_JBOHJB010000020.1, on the reverse strand, counting down.
GGGCAAGGATCGCATGCTGGAGACCGGCAGCGTGGTCGCCGGCAACGAGACCATCCAGCGCAAGCTGTTGAAGCAGCTCAAGGCCGCCGAGGTTCCGCACGACGCCGTGGCCGCAGCCGATCCGTCAGGCTAGCGACACTCCGAGCGGCGAGATTGAAATCGTCGCGCCCTGAGGTTGCCGTTTTGCCAAAGTTAGTATTCGGTTAATCTCTGCCCGAAAGCGGCCCCCCGATTCCCTGACGGCACCCATGGCAGCGACGACGACCTACAAGGCCAAGCTCACCTACCCGCAAATCTTCCTCTGGCGGATGAGCCTGTTCCTCATCCTGGCGATCCTGCTCGCCGTCATCCTCGACGGGCAGACGCAGCAGCTGCGCACGAGCTTCCTGGCCAATCCCGGCCTGAACAGCCTCATCCTCGGCGTGTTGTTCGTCGGCATCGTCTATGCCTTCCGCCAGGTGCTGCGCCTCTATCCGGAGATCCGCTGGGTCAACAGCGTCCGCATCTCCGACCCCGGCCTCGCCGTCGATACCACGCCGGTACTGCTCGCGCCGATGGCGACCATGCTCCGCGACCGCACCGGCCATCTCTCCTTGGCCACCGGCGCCATGCGTTCGCTGCTCGACTCGGTCGCCTCGCGCCTCGACGAGCAGCGCGAGACTACGCGTTACCTTGTCGGCCTGCTGGTGTTTCTCGGCCTGCTCGGCACCTTCTGGGGATTGCTGCAAACCGTGACCTCTGTCGGTTCCACTATCAGCGCGCTCGACACTAACGGCAGCGAAAGCACCATGCTGTTCGATCAGCTCAAAGAGGGCCTTGCCGCGCCGCTCAAAGGCATGGGCACCGCCTTCTCCTGCTCGATGTTCGGCCTTGGCGGCTCGCTGATCCTCGGCTTTCTCGATCTCCAGGCAGGTCATGCCCAGAGCCGCTTCTATAACGAGCTTGAAGATTGGCTCTCAGGCATCACCGAGCTGCAATCGGCGGAAGGCACGAGCGTCACCGGCGTGCCGCCGCAGCTCCGCTTCGCCCTGCTCGACATGCAGCGCTCGCTGTCGGACCTGAGCGAGAAGATCGAGCTCCGCGTGCTCGGCGACAATACCGGAGACGCAGTGAAGGACCTCGCCCAAGGCGTGGAGAAGCTGATCAGGCAGATGCGCGCCGAGCAGAAGGTGGTGCGCGAATGGGCCGACGAGCAGGCCCAGCAGCAACATGAGCTCGCCGTCGCGCTGAAGCAGATCACCGGCAAGGTGAAGCTGCCGGTGCATGAGGAAGAGCGGAGCTAGCCATGGCGCTGGCCAAGAGCCGCCGCGGCCCCGCCGTCAATTATTGGCCGGGCTATGTCGACATGCTCTCCACCTTGCTGCTGGTGGTGACCTTCCTCATGTCGCTGTTCATGCTCTCCAGTTACTTCATCACCACCCAGACGAGCGGCAAGGACACCATGCTGTCGCGGCTGAACCGCCAGCTGTCGCAGCTCACCGAGCTTCTCGCGCTCGAGCGCTCCAAGAAGGAGTCGATCGAGGATAGTCTCTCGGCGCTGCAAGCGACGCTGATCGACAAGGACAAGGAGAACGCGCGGCTGACCGGCCTGCTCGGCGATCAGAGCGGCAAGACCGAGGGCGCCGAGGCCAAGACCAGCCAGCTCGGCGGCCAGCTCGATCAGCAGAAGCAGATCACCAACGAGGCGCTTGCAAAAGTCGAGATCCTCAATCAGCAGCTCGCGGCGCTCAGACTTCAGCTCGCGGCCTTGCAGGAAGCGCTTGATGCGTCGGAGGCCAAGGATCGCGAGAGCCAGGTCAAGATCGCCGATCTCGGGCAGCGGCTGAACGTGGCGCTTGCCAAGAAGGTGCAGGAGCTTGCCCGCTACCGCTCTGATTTCTTCGGCAAGCTGCGCGAGGTCCTCGGTGCCCGCGCCGATTTCCAGGTGGTCGGCGACCGCTTCGCGTTTCCGTCGGACGTGCTGTTCGACTCAGGCTCGGCCGACCTGAAGCCTGAGGCGACGCCCCAGATCGACAAGCTCGCCGACGCGCTGAAGGAGCTCGCGACGCAGATCCCGCCCGACATCGCCTGGGTGCTCAGGATCGACGGCCACACCGACGTCAAGCCGATCACCAATGTGAACTTCCCGTCGAACTGGGAGCTGTCCTCGGCGCGCGCCATCTCCGTGGTGCGCTATCTGATCGATCAGGGCATTCCGGCGAACCGGCTGGTCGCCGCCGGCTTCGGCGAGTTCCAGCCGCTCGATCCCGGCGACAGCGACGATGCCTTGCGCAAGAACCGCCGCATCGAGCTGAAGCTCACCGAGCGCTAGCGCCGCCCTCGCCGACCACCACGAAGGGCGCCCATAACGCTGGATAGGCGTTCCACGGATCGCTCTTATCATCGATCATGGCCACCATCGCGCGGCGGAGTGCTTCCGAGCGGCCCAGAGTGGGAGCCGCCTTGAGCGCTTCGAAAGTCGAGGTGGCGAGTCTTACGGTGGCGTCTGATTCGACTGCCCAGTGGGAGACGAGCAGCGCCCGGGCGCCGGCATAGAAGAAGGCGCGCGCTAGCCCCGACAAGGCCTCAGCACCAGGCTTGTCTCCTGCGGCAGTATTGCAAGCCGACAGCACAACAAAGTCGGCGTTGAGCTTGAGCTGGGCAACCTCTGAAGCGGTCAGCAGACCATCGTCCTCGTCCGTCGCTTCCTTTGGGAGCGTCAGGGCAAGTGCGGGCTCCCCGAGCCCTGAGACCTCTCCTGCCACCAGGGCATGGGTTGCGAAGTAGACGATGCGATAGCCGCTAAGTTGGGCTTTCTTGACCGCCGCTTCGCTCGCCGCCTTGCCGAAATGGAGTTCACTCTCTGGCACACCTAAGTCCTTGGCCACGGCACGGAGCTCGTCCGCCGTCTCTGGCAGCGGGACGAGCCCCTTCTTGAGCGCGTCGAGATCGGCGCGCGTGCCGCGGAAATAAGCGCTATAGGCGCGGGTCTGTTCCGTACTGGCCACCTTCGCGCGTGTCGCTCCCTTCTCTGGACTTTCCTCCTGGAACACAGGATCGCCATAGCCGGTGAGAGGCTCGTCGCCAGCGCCCCCCTTGGCGAGGACACGCAGCGCCTTGAGGCTCGCGACCGAGGGCAGCACGGTGACGGCCTGAAGTCTGGCGAGCCACGCTACGTCGCGATAGTCGGCAGGTTTGGTCGCTGGCTTCTCCGGCTTCGTTCTGACCAACAATTGGAACGGCAGGCTCGTCAGCGCCCCTGATGGCACGACGAGAAGATGCTTCTTGTGTTTGATCGTATTCTCGACAGGACCGAGGAGCGCACCATAAAGCTCATTGGCAAGATTCAAATCGAACAGTTCCTTAGAGTCCAACTTGCCTGCCTCAAAATCCTTTTGCAGCTTGATGACGTCGAGGGCCTCAGGATTGCGAAGCTTTGCGACCTTCTCTTCCAGTTCCTTTGCGCCAAGATCGATGCGTTCCCAGGCCACCCCATCGTGGGTGATCGCCCACACGTAACTAATCGGAGGTACCGACACCACAAGGTCGTTATGGCGTCCCAACTCCAGTGGCTCCGACACCCAATAGAAAACCAGAGCCTCCTCGGATCCTAACAGACTTTGCACCTCGTCCACTGTGAGCGGCCTAGCATTGGCTAGGACCGTGAACTCTGGGAACTCGTTCTCAAGGCGATCAGTGAGCGCGGCAATTCGTGTCTCGATATCCGTTTTCTGGTCGCGCAGGCGCTCCTCAGCTGCCGTGTCGCGTTTATCGCGTGGCTTGGCCAGCGCCGCAATCAGTGCCTTGTCTAACCTCGGCCATTCCCCGATCAGATCCTGCTGCTCGCGCACGGTCTTCGACAGTTTCCCATCCCCGGTCCCAAACCGGACTGCCATCTGAGCCAATGCGGCGCCCGCGCTGGTCTGGCCAGCCCGCTGCGCTGCGGCGAAAGCCTCGTCGGTGAGCGCTGGGCGCTCGCCCGGTTGCCACATGGATACAACAAAGGCCGCTGTAACAAGGGGGGAGAAAACACCGAACCCGCGGAGTTGTGCGTCTCCCGCCCCCGTGGCGCGCGCTGCTGTCTCGATGCCCCTAGCGAGAATAGCGGCGGCGCGACGGAAGTAGGGGAGCGAATGGGCGGGGTGTCCTTGAAAGAAGTACGCGTGGGCCAGATTCTTGAGGGTGTCGGCCACAGCGGGGTGCTGCGGGCCAAACACCTTCTCTCTGATGGCCAGCGCCCGCTCGTAGAGCGGTACGGCTTCCGCATAGCGGGCTTGGCCCTCATACGCGACGGCCAGTTCGTTGAGGCTCTCCGCCACGAGGGGATGCTCGCGGCCAAGCACCTTCTCTCTGATGGCCAGCGCCCGCTGGTAGAGTGGCTCCGCGTCAGCGTAGCGGCCTTGAGAGTCATATGCGTTGGCAAGATTGTTGAGGGTCTCAGCCACGTCAGGATGTTCGCGGCCAAGCACCTTCTCTCTTATGGCCAGCGCCCGCTCATGGAGGGGCAAGGCTTCGGCGTAGCGGCCTTGAGAGCCATATGCGGTGGCCAGATTGTTAAGGGTGTTTGCTACATCGGGATGCTCAGGCCCGAGTGCCTTTTCCTTTATGGCTAGAGCCCGCTCATAGAGTGGGACCGCCTCGCTGTAGCCTCCCGCCCGGTCGTGGAGGATTGCGAGATTGTTGAGAGTCTTGGCCACGTCGGGGTGCTCGGGGCCGAGCACCTTCTCGCTGATAACCAGCGCTCGTTCGTAGAGCGGCACGGCGTCTGCGTCGCGGCCTTGAGCCGAATACACGTTGGCCAGATTGCCAAGGCTCCCAGCCACGCGGGGATGCTCGCGGCCAAGCACCTTCTCTCTTATTGCCAGCGCCCGCTCATGAAGGGGCAAGGCTTCGGCGTAGCGGCCCTGGGCCTCATACACGATGGCACGATCGGTAAGGGCTGCAGCATAAGCCGGGTGATCCTTGCCGAGACGCCTGCCAACGACCGCAATTAGCTGCTCAGCCGACTTCGCCGCCTCACCATAGCGGCCGGCCTGGTATTCCTGCAGAAACTGCTTGTCGAGGGCGTCCAAATCTTGTGTTTGTTCGCCTTCGATGGGGCGCTGCGCTTCCGTCGATGCAACGATTTGGCTCGAGGTTCGTGAGCTAAACTCGGAGAGATCGATCCAGGAAGTGCCGTCTAGAAGCAATCCAACGGAGGTTGCCACCAGGAGCAGAGCTCCCACCAATGCCCCCACCGACACGAAGACCTTGCCAGGGGCTCCACCCGATTTGGGCACTTGCAGCGGCGACTGGCAGTTGCGGCAGAGCCGTGAGACCCCGGTGTCGCTGATGACCTGGGCCGTCCCACACTTGCTGCATCTCACGAGCAGGGTTCTCATCGTCCGACGAAGGTCACTGGAATGACCTCCCGCTCTTATAGGCCAGACGGCCCTGCTCCCTGCTGGCCAGCTGTTGGAAGCATATACGATCACCCGCCCAAGATGAACCGCAGCTGAACGGCAACCGGCGCGCACCGAAGCTCACGGAGCGCTGATCGTTCCCAAGCCTGAAGCGTCATACCGGCGAAAGCCGGTATCCAGCGGCGCGCGCAGCGCGAAAAAAAGACCTGGATTCCGGCTTGCGCCGGAATGACGCGGATTTGACGGAGGCGTCCAACCTGCGACGTTTGCGCCCTGCAGCAGCGCCGTCCTTGACGCCTGACGCCGATGTTATGTTATATCATCGCAATGAACGCCGCCCATCACCACGCCTCGAAGCTTTCGCGCAATCAGGGGCAGGTCCTCTCTGCCTTGCGCCAGGCCAAGGAACCCTTGAGCGCCTATGCCATCCTCGACCGGGTCAGGGTCGCCGGCATCTCCCATCCGCCGACGGTGTATCGGGCGCTGAACGAGCTGATCCAGCTCGGCATGGTGCACCGGCTCCAGTCCCGCTCGGCCTTCGTCGCCTGTGACCATGGCGCCTGCAACGGCAAGGCCGCCTTTGCCATCTGCCGCCAATGCGAGAAGGTCGTCGAGATTTCGCTGAGCGATAAGGATGAGCGGGTGCTGCTCGCGCTCTCGCCGAAGACCATCGCGGCGGAGCAGATCACGCTCGAAATTGCCGGTCTGTGCGAGGCGTGCCGCCCGGCCAAGGCGACCTAGCCCGTCACCGCTTTGCACGTCATTGGGAGGGAATGCGCCTCGATGGACCAGAGAAGCAGCATCGGCCATGACCACGCCCACGAGCTGGCGGCCGCGCCTCCGCGGCAAGGCTTCTCGCTGTTGCGCCTTTCGGTGCCAGCGCGGCTCGCCATCGTCGGCGCCCTCTCTGCCCTGCTCTGGGCCTTCGTTTGGCTGTGGGCGCTCCGATGACCCAGGACCAGTCGCCGGCCATCAGCTTCCACGATTTGACGCTCGGCTACGACCGGCACCCCGCCGTGCACCACATCACCGGCGAGGTCGACCGCGGCGAACTGCTCGCGCTGGTGGGACCGAACGGCGCCGGCAAGTCGACCTTGCTCAAGGGCATTGTCGGGCAGCTCAAGCCGCTGTCGGGCAGCCTCAGCCTCGACGGGCTCAAGCGGAGCGACATCGCCTATCTGCCGCAACAGATCGACATCGACCGCAGCTTCCCGATCACGGTGTTCGACGCCGTGACCATGGGGCTGTGGCGCGAGATCGGCGCCTGGCGTGGTGTGGACAGCGGGCGCAGCGTTGCCGTGCTGCAGGCGCTCGCCACCCTCGGCCTGCAAGATCTCGGCGATCGCAGTGTCGGCGCGCTTTCGGGAGGACAGTTCCAACGCGTACTGTTCGCCCGCCTGCTGTTGCAAGACGCGGCCATCATCCTGCTCGACGAGCCCTTCCGCGCCGTCGACACCAAGACGGTCGACGATCTGCTGCGCCTCATCGAGCACTGGCATAGCGAAGGGCGGACTGTCATCGCCGCGCTCCACGATCTCGATCAGGTGCGCCAGCATTTTGCGAAAACGCTGCTGCTCGCCCGCGAGGCCGTGGCCTGGGGGCCGACCAAGCAGGTGCTGACGCCGAAGAACCTCGTCAGGTCCCGCCAGCTCACCGAGGCATGGGACGAGCATGCCGAAGTTTGCGCGCGCGGCGAGGCGGCCGGCGAGCGGATCTCGGCATGATCGACGCCGTCATCGATCCCTTCGTCGAATTCGCCTTCATGCGGCGCGCGCTGGTCGGCTGCTTTGCCCTCTCGCTCGGCGCGCCGCCGGTCGGCGTATTCCTCGTGCTCAGGCGCTTGAGCCTGATGGGCGACGCCATGAGCCACGCCATCCTGCCCGGCGCGGCTATAGGCTTTCTCGTCGCCGGCCTCTCGGTGCCGGCCATGAGCCTTGGCGGCTTCATCGCCGGTATCGCCGTCGTTCTGCTCGCCGGTCTTGTCACCCGGTCCACCATCCTGCGCGAGGACGCAAGCCTCGCCGCCTTCTATCTCATCTCGCTTGCGCTTGGCGTGTTGATCGTGTCGGTGAAAGGCAGCAGCATCGACCTGTTGCACGTGCTGTTCGGCACGGTGCTCGCGCTTGACGATACCGCGCTGATCCTGATCGCCGCCATCGCCACCCTCACCCTGGCGACGCTCGCCATCATCTACCGGCCGCTCGTCCTCGAATGCTTCGATCCAAGCTTCTTGGCCTCGGTCAGTCCGTTGAGCTCTCCCACCCACTTCCTCTTCCTCGTGCTCGTGGTGCTGAACCTGGTGGGCGGCTTCCAGGCGCTCGGCACGCTGATGGTGGTCGGCATCATGCTTCTGCCAGCGATCACGGCGCGCTTCTGGGCGCAGGACATCTCGAACATGATCGTCGTCGCCGTTGCCGCGGCCTTTGCGGCAAGTTTCGTCGGGCTGCTGCTGTCCTACTACTTAAACCTGCCCACCGGCCCGGCCATCATCCTCACCAGCGGCGCGGGCTATCTCATTTCCGTGCTCATCGGCGTGCAGGGCGGCCTTCTGTGGCAGCTCATGCCGCGCAAGCATCTCGAAGCTTGAGTCAAAGACAAGGAGTTCGTGCCATGCATAGACGCTCGTTTCTCGTTGCCGCGGCAGCCTTCGCCGCGATGCTCGGCGCCTCGGCCGGAGCGCAAGCCGCCGACCAGATGAAGGTCTCCGCCTCGTTCAGCATCCTTGGCGACATGGTGAAGGAGGTCGGCGGCGACCGCGTCGAGGTGTTCACCTTCGTGGGACCGAACGGCGACGCTCACGTCTATGAGCCGACCCCCGCCGATGCCAAGGAGTTGTCCGAGTCGAAGATTCTGTTCATCAACGGCCTCGGCCTTGAAGGCTGGATGACGCGCCTCGAGAAGTCGTCTGGCTTCAAGGGAGCCGTGGTGACCGCAAGCAAGGGCGTGGCCCCGCGCGAGATGGTCGAGGACGAGAAGACCGTCACCGATCCGCACGCCTGGCAGAGCCTCGCCAACGGCGAGATCTACGTCGCCAATATTCGCGACGCGCTCATGGCCGCCGATCCGAACGGCAAGGCCGCCTACGAGGCCAATGCGAAAAAATTCCTCGATCGCATTGCCACCATGGAGACGACAGTGAAAGAGGCAATCGCCAAGCTCCCGCCAGAGCGCCGCAAGATCATCACCACGCATGACGCCTTCGGCTATTTCGGCGCGGCCTATGGCATGGAGTTCATCGCGCCGGAGGGCGTCAGCACCGAAAGCGAGGCCTCGGCCAAGGACGTGGCCAAGATCATCCGCCAGATCAAGGCTGAGAAGGTCCCGGCGGTGTTCCTGGAGAACGTCACCGACTCTAGGCTGCTCGGCCAGATCGCCAAGGAGACCGGCGCCAAGATCGGCGGCACGCTCTATTCCGACGCGCTATCGCCGCCCGACGGCCCGGCCGGGACCTATCTCGACATGTTCCGCAACAATGTCGAGACCATGTCGGAGGCGCTGTCGTCGTAACGCTCTTCGCCATGCCCTGGCGCGGCGGCTGGAAATCTGATGTATCCTTGAGCCATGGAGAGTTCCGCGCGCCGGCGCTCAATTCCGGTCAATATTGGTGGTGTGATGGTCGGCGGACCTGCGCCCATCGTGGTGCAGTCGATGACCAACACCGACACCGCCGACATCGATGCCACCGTGGCCCAAGTCGCGGCCCTTGCCCGCGCTGGGTCCGAGCTCGTGCGCGTGACGGTGGACCGCGACGAGGCTGCCGCCGCCGTGCCGCATATTCGTGACAAGCTCGACGCAAGAGGCGTCGACGTGCCGCTGATCGGCGACTTCCACTATAACGGCCACACTTTGCTCGCCGAATATCCGGCTTGCGCCGAAGCGCTCGCCAAATACCGCATCAATCCCGGCAATGTCGGCTTCAAGGACAAGCGCGACCGGCAGTTCTCGGCGATCGTCGAGATCGCCATCCGCAACGACAAGCCGGTGCGCATCGGGGTCAACTGGGGAAGCCTCGATCAGGATCTGCTCACCCGCCTCATGGACGAGAATGCGAAACTGCCGGAGCCCAAGGACGCCCGCGCGGTGATGCATGAGGCGATCGCACAATCGGCATTGCTGAGCGCCGAGCGTGCCATCGAGCTCGGCCTAGGCCCCGACAAGATCGTGCTCTCGGCCAAGGTCAGTGCCGTGCAGGACCTGATCCAGGTCTATGCCATGCTTGCCGCCCGCTCAGACCTCACGCTCCATCTCGGCCTGACCGAGGCCGGCATGGGATCGAAGGGCATCGTCGCATCTTCCGCCGCGCTCGCCGTGCTGCTGCAGCAGGGCATCGGCGACACTATCCGCATCTCGCTCACGCCGGAGCCGAACGGCGACCGCACGCTTGAGGTGAAGGTGGCGCAGGAGCTGCTGCAGAGCATGGGCTTCCGCAGCTTCGTGCCGCTCGTCGCCGCCTGCCCCGGCTGCGGCCGCACCACTTCGACCACCTTCCAGGAGCTTGCCCGCGACATCCAGGACTTCATCCGCGATGAGATGCCCGAATGGAAGCGCCAATATCCGGGCGTCGAGACGCTGACCGTCGCGGTGATGGGCTGCATCGTCAACGGCCCCGGCGAATCGAAGCACGCCGATATCGGCATCTCGCTCCCTGGCACCGGAGAGGCGCCGGCGGCACCGGTGTTCATCGACGGCAAGAAGGCAGCGACCTTGCGCGGTCCCGGCGCCGCGGCGGAGTTCAAGCAGATGGTGCTCGACTATATCGAACGCCGCTTCGGGCAAGTCGGAAGCAACCGCACCGCCGCGGAGTAGACCCGCGCCTAGCCGGCAAGCTGCGAGGTCAGATTCACCACCAGCGCGATCACCGTCGTGTTGAAGAAGAACGACAGCAGCCCGTGCAGCGTCACCGCGCGCCGCATCTTGCGCGTGGTCACCACGACGTCCGAGGTCTGGGCGGTGGTGCCGACCACAAAGGAGAAATAGAGGAAGTCGAGATAGTCCGGGATGTGGTCGCTCGGAAAATCGAGCCCGCCGCCTGAGCCGCGCGCGCCGCCGCTCCGGCTCTCGCTGTGGAATTCATGGGCGTAGTACAGCGCAAACACCATATGCACGAGGAACCACGACACCATGATGGTCGAGAACGACAGCGCGAATTTCGGCGTGCGGTCCAAACTATGGTCGTCCTTGAGCGCCGAGAGCTGCGCCACGATGGCGAGCACCATCGCCACCGAGGCGCAGGTGGTCAGGATGAGCAGCAGGGTGCGGCTTTCATCCTCGAGGCTCGCCTGGCGCTTGATGCCGGCAATCTCGCATCTGAACATCATGATGCCGATGAGCAGGACGTAAAGCCAGCCGGCGACGTTCCAAGCGAACAGCAGGCGCAAGATGCCGCCATCAAATCGGGTGAGCATGGGGGCGAACGTCCACACGACGATGCCGACCACCACCGCGACAATGAACCTGACATGAGCATGCAGATGCTCATACAGGCTGTGCCGCCGCTCGCCCGACTTTGCGAGCTTTGCGAGCTTTGTCGGCTTTGCCGGCTTTGCCGGCTTTGCCTTCTTCTCCGTCGCCAATTTTTGGCCGCGTGCCATCGCCAGCCCATGCGGGATTTGCAGCCTTCCGTCAACTGTGCCGCAAGGCCGCGGCGTCACCCGCGTTCGCTTCGTCTCGCCACAACGATCAATTCTGAATAGCGTCGCCGACCAGTCCGACAGTGAGCGCGATCACGGTGACGTTGAAGAAGAACGACACGATGCCGTGCATGGTCACGGTGCGGCGGATCCGCTTCGAGGTAATTTCAACATCCGACACTTGCGTCGCCGTGCCTATGGCAAAAGCAAAATACACAAAGTCCCAATAGGTTGGTTCAGGGTCGTGGGGGAAGATCAGCCCACCGCCACTTTCATGATGATGCTCGGCGTAGAACTCGTGCGCGTAATGCAGCGCGAACATGGTCTGGATGAACGCCCACGACAATATGATCGTCAGCAACAGAAACAGGAGGCCCGGCAGCGCGAATGTCTCGGCCCTGGTTGCAATTTCGAGCCAGGCGAACACCGCGCCGACGCTCGCGCAAGCGCTGACGATGGTGAGCACGAGGATGGCGAAGCCGCCTTCGTCCTGGGCCAAATATTGCCGGTGAATTTCTCTGATGCCGCTATGGGAGATCATCCAAAACGCGAGGATGAGGTAGAGACCCACGCCAAAATCCCAAGCGACGAGGAAGCGGGTCACGCCGCGCAGTTCGCTGACATACATGGGCAGCAGGGCCCCGACGGCGAAGCCGGCGAGAATCGACAAGAACAGCCTGGGCCGCGCGGAAATGATGCGCAGAAGGAGCGGCCATTTCTTGGTTTTTGTCGTCACTGATGTCCCCCCGTCAAGATTGCTCTCAAGCCCTGCGCGAAGCGATGAAGCGCGCGGCTTGCTTGAGCGTCACCGCCCTCTCACCGAAGGGCGCAAGGGCCGCCTCGGCATCGTCAACCAGCGCGGCCAGTCGTGCACGCGCGGCGTCGACCCCAAGCAGAGCTACCAGCGTCGCCTTGCCGCGGCCGGCATCCTTGGCCGCAGCCTTGCCCATCGCCGCCGCATCGCCCTCCGCGTCGAGAAGATCGTCGGCGAGCTGGAAGGCTTGGCCGAAGGCGGAGGCGTAGGCCGCAAGCGCCCCCCGCGCTACGGCGTCGGCACGGCCGAGCACGGCACCGGCGGCGCAGGCGAAATCGAACAGCGCCCCGGTCTTCATCGCCTGCATTCTCGCCACTTCCATCGGACCCAGGCTCTGCCCTTCTGCGGCGAGGTCGAGTGCCTGGCCGCCGGCCATTCCGCCGACACCTGCGGCCTTGGCCAGCAGACCGATCAGCGCCAGGCGTACGCTTGGCTCAGGGTGCGTGCGGGGCTCGCTCAAAATGCCGAAGGCGAGGGTCAGAAGCGCGTCGCCGGCAAGGATAGCGGTCGCCTCGCCGAAAGCGATATGCGCCGTGGGCCGGCCTCGCCTGATCTTGTCGTCGTCCATGCACGGCAGATCGTCATGCACCAGCGAGTAGCAATGCACGCATTCAAGCGCTGCGCCTGCGTCGAGCGCCTCCTCCTCCGACACGCCGAACAGGCCCGCCGATTCGATCAGCAGGAACGGCCGCAGGCGCTTGCCGCCGCCGAGCGCCGCATAGCGCATGGCCTCGATCAGCCGCGCCTGGCCCGAAGCGGCTGGCTCCGGCGCCAGCAGGACATCGAGGCGCCCCTCGATGAGGCTTGCAATGCGTTCGAGCTTTTCGGTCAGGTCCATGTTTCAGCGAAAGCGAAATAGCGGCTCAGGGCTTGTGGCGCGGACCCTAATACCACGTTGCTCCTCACGGCAACCGGAGGGTACAAGGCCTTGGGCCACGGCGATTCAATGAGCGATGGGCGCTAAGAGACCGGCAAAAAATCGACACCTCTGGCTTAGGCGCATAGGCCTCGCCGTCCTGCTCATCATGGCGGGTCTCCTTCTGTCGATCGTCGCCTTCCGCTTCGTGAGCCCACCTATCACTCCGGTGATGGTGGCGGAGAGGCTCAGCGGCAGGCCGCTCAACTATCGCTGGGTGCCGCTCGAGGCCATGGCGCGCGACCTCCCGCTCGCCGTGATCGCGAGCGAGGACGGCCGCTTCTGCGTCCATTGGGGTGTGGACTGGGGAGCGGTGAAGGATGCGGTAAAGGAGGCGAGGAAGCGAGGCCGCGGCTTCCGCGGCGCGAGCACCATCACCATGCAGACGGCGAAGAACCTCTATTTGTGGACCGACCGCAGCTATGTGCGGAAGGTGCTCGAAGTGCCGCTCGCTTATTTGCTTACAGCGTTGTGGCCCAAGGAGCGCGTCATCGAGACCTATCTCAACATCGCCCAATGGGGCCCCGGCATCTTCGGCGCAGAGGCGGCGAGCCAACAATATTTTCACAAGAGCGCTGCCGAACTCACCCGGCGCGAGGCGCTTCTGCTCGCGGTGTCGCTACCGGCACCTAACCTGCGCAATCCAGGCAAGCCAAGTCCAAGGATGCTGCGCATGGCCAAGGCGGTGGAGCGGAGAATGCCGATTCTCGCCGCACGCTCGTCCTGCGTCGTGCCGCAAGTCAACCGTCAATCGGCCTCTGGCCAGCGCGGGGGTTAGCCACTATAAGGGCGCTCACTCAAAAGCCCCGCCGGGTATCTGCGGGCAATTTCAAAGGTTGGATTATGGCTGTACCCAAGAGAAAAACCTCCCGCATGAAGCGGGGCAACCGCCGCTCCCACGATGCGCTGAGCGCGCCGTCCTATGTCGAGGACAAGGACTCAGGCGAGCTCCGCCGGCCGCATCATATCGATCTGAAGTCGGGCAAATATCGGGGCCGGCAAGTGCTCGCCGTCAAGGAAGAGGCTTAAACGCGCCGCGGCCGGGGAACGTCTCGCTTGGTTCGAGGGTAAGCACCCCATGGTGATCGTGGATCCGGAGGAAAGGGCCGTTCGCCACTATCGGCGATCGGGCTGGCTTTCGTCGGTTCCGCTGCTCGCCTTCGTGGTCATGGCCTATGTCGCCTTTGCCTCCGGCGGCGCCGACTTCGCGCTCACGCGCTTCACCGTGGCGATGCCGTCAGGCGGGGTGTGGCAAATCTCGCTCGGCGACATGATGCTCGCCTTCTCCCTGTTCGTGCTGTTCTTCGAGATCCTGAAATCGACCCGCACCGGAGGCAATTCGGTCGTTGATCACGCCCTGTCGATGATCGTGTTCGTGGTCTGCCTGATCCTGTTCCTGGTCTGGCCGCCGGCGGGAACGTCGCTGTTCTTTTTGATCATGCTCACCACTCTGGTCGACGTCATCGCCGGCTTTTCGGTCACCATCAGATCGGCACGCCGCGACTACTCCGTGGGCAGCGACACCTAACGCTCCGAAAGATGATGCCCGCTTGTATTTCGTACCTCCCCCTCGTTGGGAGGTCGGCGCGCGGATCGCGCGCCGGGTGGGGGGCTTCGCGCTCAAGCAGCAAAGCGATAGCGCGCATTAAAGCGCATCACCCCACCCGGCGATCTCGGCTGAAGCCGAGCTCGCCACCCTCCCCGTCAAGGGGAGGGATTAAAATCGGTCGATCGGCGAAAGCGGATTGCCGTTTCCGGTTTGCAAAAAAGACCCCGGGGAAACAGCCCCGGGGCAGTCTGCGTCAGGAGAGGAGCTGACGTCAGTTGCAACCGTCGTCTCCATAGGAGCCGCCGGTATAGGCGTCGCCATAGCCTTGATCGTAATTCTCATAGCCGCCTTCATAATCGCCGTAGCCGTAGCGCTGGGCGGCGCGGGTATAGGCAACCTCGACCTCGCGGTCGCTGGCCTCGGCCGAAGCCGGAGCGGTCGCGGGGGTCTCGCTCGCCACCACCGCCGGCGCAGTCTTGGTCTCGACGGGAGCCGGAGCAGAAATTGGCTGCTCGGCCTTGACGGGCGTCGCGGCAAACGGGGGCGCAAGCAGTTGCGGAGCGGCAAACTTCGCCTGCTCGGCCGTGGCAACGACCTGTCCATCGCTGCGCGGAGCTTTCGGCGCCACGAATTTCACCACGGTCGGACCGTCGCCACCGCGCGGAGCCTTGGGGGCCACGATTTGAGCGGTCGTCGAGTCTCTGTCGACTCGTGGGGCCTTGGGAGATACCGAGAACAGCGTGGTTGGGCCTCCCGTCGTGCCGCGGTCAGCCTTCGGCGCCACGAATTTGGCGACCTGTCGGCCGGACCCGCCGCGATCAGCCTTGGGCGGCAGAAATTTGGCGACCTTGCCATCGGAGCCGCCGCGATCGGCCTTGGGCACCACGATCTGGAACGTGCCGGTGTTGAACTTGCCGTTATCGCCACGGCGCTTGGATTTGCCATTGTCACCATCGGCGGCGAATGCCGAGCTGACGATCAAGGTGGCAGCGACACTAAAGGCGAGAACTGCGGTGAGCGAATGGCGAAGGCGACTGCTGGTCATGGCGAACCTCCTCTTTGGTTCCGCTCCCCGCTTCGGGGAGCTCATTGAGGAGGAATTTAGAGGGGGCCGGCTGAACCCTTCCTGAGCCGCTCATTCATCTTCCGTTCAGGCACGGAGCCAGGAGCGCAGCGAAGAATCCCCTCCCCCCTTGTGGGGGAGGGTCAGGGAGGGGGGTACTAGGACGAAAACTCAGATTCACCCCTCACCCTTTCCGCCATGCGACTTGCCGCTGGCAAGATCGCGGCGGAAAGCCCTCTCCCACAAGGGGAGAGGGGAAACAAATGCGGCTTCGACTGGAAAATGCGCTACCGCCGGGAGATCTCGTCGAGCCGCTCTTTCATGGCGGTGAGCTCCGCCTTCAGATTGGCGATCTCGTCGTCACTGCGCGGGGCCTCGGCGGTCGGTTCTTTCGGAGACGCTGCCGGAATGTGGTCGTTCTTGCTCTCGCTCGGGGTCGCCCCGGTGAACGGGCTGAACAGGCCGAGCGCGCGCTCGAAGGTTGCAAAGTTCTTGCGCACCTGCTCCTGCATGGCCTCGAAGGCCGCAGTGCCGAAGGTATGGGCGAATCTCCGGCGGTATTGCTCCTGCTGGCGGGTGAGCGAATCGAGGCTGAATTCGAGATAGCTCGGCACCAGCCGCTGCATGCTGTCGCCATAGAAGCGGATAAGCTGGCGCAGGAAGCCGATGGGAAGCAGGTTCGTGCCTCTGCTCTCCTGCTCGACAATGATCTGGGTCAGCACCGAATGGGTAAGGTCTTCCCCAGTCTTCGCGTCGTAGACCACGAAGTCTCTTACAGACCTCACCATCTCGGCGAGGTCCTCCAGCGTCACATAGGTGCTCGTATCGGTGTTGTAGAGCCGGCGGTTAGCGTATTTCTTGATGATGACCGGGCGGTTCTCCTGGTCGGTATCCCTTGCCACGTGTCTCTAGACTCCCTGGCCCTCGGTTTGCATCCCGAGGCCAAATCATGCCGCAACTGCGAAATCACTACCACGTTCTTTGTGCGGAGCACCAGAGGCTTTGCCGCACCCTTGAGCTAGCTCGAGGCGTAGGCTTCCATAGCGTGAATCGCTAGGGTATGACCTTGGATATGTTGGGGTAGTGGAGGCCAGTATGAAAGACGAAGATGTGGTCATCGTCAGCGCGGCGCGGACGCCGGTTGGCTCGTTCAACGGCTCGCTTGCGAGCGTGCCGGCGCATACGCTTGGCGAAATCGCCATTCGCGCCGCCCTTGACCGGGCACACGTGCCGCCGGCCGATGTCGACGAAGTGATCATGGGTCAGGTTCTGACCGCCGGCGAAGGACAGAACCCGGCACGGCAGGCGGCGATTGCCGCGGGCATTCCCGTCGAGGCTACCGCCTGGGGCCTGAACCAGGTGTGCGGCTCCGGCCTGCGCGCGGTGGCGCTCGGCGCTCAGCAGATCAAGACCGGCGACGCCGACATCATCGTGGCCGGCGGCCAGGAGAGCATGAGCCTTGCCCCCCATGTCGCGCATTTGCGCAACGGCCAGAAGATGGGCGCGCTCGAGCTCGTCGACAGCATGATCAAGGACGGGCTGTGGGAAGCCTTCAACGGTTACCACATGGGCAACACCGCCGAGAACGTCGCCCGGCAATGGCAGATCACCCGCGAAGAGCAGGACAAGTTCGCCACCCATTCGCAGAACAAAGCTGAAGCGGCGAAGAAGTCCGGCAAGTTCAAGGATGAGATCGCTCCCGTCACCATCAAGACGCGCAAGGGCGAGACGGTCGTGAGCGAGGACGAGTACATCCGCGAGGGCGCCAAGATCGAGGACGCGGCAAAGCTCCGCCCCGCCTTCGACAAGGAAGGCAGCGTCACCGCCGGCAACGCCTCGGGCATCAATGACGGCGCCGCCGCCGTGGTACTGATGAGTGCCGCCGAAGCGAAGAAGCGCAAGCTGAAGCCGCTCGCCCGCATCGCCTCATGGGCGACCGCTGGCGTCGATCCCAAGATCATGGGCTCGGGCCCCATCCCGGCCTCGCGCAAGGCGCTGGAGAAGGCAGGCTGGAAGGTCGGCGACCTCGACCTGATCGAGGCCAATGAGGCCTTCGCCGCGCAGGCTCTCGCCGTGAACAAGGACCTCGCCGTCGACACCGCCAAGGTCAACGTCAATGGCGGCGCCATCGCCATCGGCCATCCGATCGGCGCGTCGGGCGCCCGCATCCTGGTCACGCTGTTGCATGAGATGCAGAAGCGCGACGCCAAGAAAGGTCTTGCCACCCTCTGTATCGGCGGCGGCATGGGCATCGCCATGTGCGTCGAGCGTGATTAGAACGCGTTAGTGTTCAGTTTTAGAGGCCTCGCGCGGCTCGTCCGTCGCGGGGCCAATTCGATTTGCAAACGCGAAGCGCCCGTAGAGGGCGCCTAAAGGGAGGAACGCGACATGGGGAGAGTGGCACTCGTCACCGGAGGTACGCGTGGCATCGGCGGCGCGATCAGCAAGGCACTGAACAAGGCTGGCTACAACGTCGCCGCCAATTACGGCGGCAATGATGACGCCGCCAACACCTTCAAGAAGGAAACCAAGATCCCGGTGTTCAAATGGAACGTGGGCGACCACGTCGCCTGCGAGCAGGGCATCATTTCTGTCGAGAACGAGGTCGGCCCGGTCGAGGTGCTGGTCAACAATGCAGGCATCTCGCGCGACGCCATGTTCCAGAAGATGAGCCACGAGCAATGGTCGGAAGTGATCCGCACCGATCTCGACTCGGTGTTCAACATGACGCGCCCGGTGATCAACGGCATGCGCGAGCGGAACTTCGGCCGGGTGATCAACATCTCCTCGATCAATGGGCAGAAGGGCCAGCTCGGTCTCTCCAATTACTGCGCGGCCAAGGCCGGCATGATCGGCCTCACTAGGGCGTTGGCACTCGAAAATGCGCGAAAGGGCGTCACGGTGAACGCCATCGCCCCAGGCTATGTGGCGACCGACTTGCTCGCCGGCGTGTCGGAAGAGGTGATGAAGTCGATCGTCGGCCAGATCCCGGTCGGGCGC
The DNA here is from genome assembly GCF_050728395.1 of Methyloceanibacter sp. Classification (GTDB taxonomy): domain Bacteria; phylum Pseudomonadota; class Alphaproteobacteria; order Rhizobiales; family Methyloligellaceae; genus Methyloceanibacter. The sequence continues at coordinate 1,715 of NZ_JBOHJB010000020.1, read as the reverse complement.
CTGGGCCAGCCGGACGACGTCGCCCGCTGCGTGACCTTCCTCGCCGCCGACGAGGCAGGCTGGATCACCGGCTCGACGCTGACCATCAACGGCGGGGCATTCATGGATTGAGCTGGTGCCCGCGCATCGTTTCGTCTGAGCGTTGCAAACTACATACCTCCCCCTTGCGGGAGGAGGTCCGACGACGCGCAAGGCGCGGCGTCGGGGTGGGGGCTTATCTCAGGGGGCCTTTCACCCCACCCGGCGCGCAACGGCGCTCAAGCAGCGGAGCGGTAGCGCAAATTCAGTTGCGCGCCCCTACCTCCCCACAAGGGGAGGTAGGGGAGATTGTGGCGACGCTCAGGATGCTCTCAACCCTATTCAGGGCTGCCAATCATCAGGCGCCAGCTCGAAGCCGGCAAAGTCGAAACCTGGCGCCACGGTGCAGCCGCTGAGCGTCCAGGGCCCGAGGCTCCGGGCGCTCTGCCAGGCGCCGGCGGAGACGAGCGCATGCGGGTGTTCGCCCTTCAGCCAATCGGGGCCGAGGCGGTGCTCATGGCGCGCCTCGCCGTGCTTGATTTCGAGGAGCAGCGGGGCGCCGCCATACCAGTGCCACATCTCGGCGGCGTCGACGCGATGCCAGCGCGACACTTCGCCCGCCCTCAGCAGATAGAGGATCGCTGTCGAGTGCGCGCGGCCTTTGTGACCGGGCTCGTCGCGGAACGTCTCGCGGAAATAACCGCCTTCAGGATGCGGCCCAAGCTTGAGATGGGCGATGATCTCGTCGGCGGTGAGCGGAGCAGCCAAGATTCAGAACCTGTCCTTGCGTTTGCGCGTCTCGCCGAAAATCTCCCAAAGCTCGCGTCCCTCCATGCCGAGCCGCTTCTGAATCTCCGGGCTCGACGGACGCAGGAAGGGATTGGTGGCAAGCTCGCGTCCGATGGTGGTCGGCAGCGCCGGTTGCCTGCGCTTGGCGAGTTCCTCGGCCTCGACGGCGCGGGCTTGTAGCGCGGAATTGCCGGGCTCCACGGTCAGCGCGAATTTGGTGTTGGCGCGAGTATATTCGTGCCCGCAATAGAGCTGCGTCTCCGCCGGCAGCGCCATCAGCTTTTGCAGCGAGCGCCACATCATCTTGGCGTCGCCTTCGAGCAGCTTGCCGCAGCCGACCGAGAACAGCGTGTCGCCGACAAAAACGATGCCATCTTCGGGAAAGAGATAGCTGATATGGCCGCGTGTATGGCCCGGCGTCTCGATCACCAGCGCGTTGGAATTGCCCACCGCGACGCTGTCGCCTTCGTTCACCTCGACGTCGATCGCTGGAATGCTGCCGGCTTCTTGCCTGGGCCCGACGATGATGCAGCCGGTCAACGCCTTCAGCCGCTTGTTGCCGGCGGTGTGATCGCCATGGTGATGGGTGATGAGGATATGGGTGAGCGTCCAGCCCTTTTGGTAAAGAGCCTCGATCACCGCATCCGCATCTGGCGCATCGATCGAAGCCGTAGCCCCGGTTTCGGGGTCATGAACGAGCACGCCATAATTGTCGCTGCGCGCCGGAAACTGGTGAACTTCAAGCTTTGCCATTGCACACTACCGCTTTGCCGTCATTGCTCACGTCACCCTAGCACCCGCACGCACCACGTTAAACGCACGCGTGTCGCGCTTTTTTTACCTCCCCCTTGCGGGGAGGTCGGCTTGCGCAGCAAGCCGGGCGGGGGCTAAGCAGCCATGCACAGGAT
>NZ_JBOHJB010000019.1:0-39026 GCF_050728395.1 Methyloceanibacter sp. | reverse complement strand
ACCTTGCGCGGGAGGCAAATTGGTCGCCGCTCGTCGAGGGCGTGAGCCATGTCGTGCATCTTGCCGGCATCGCGCACGCGCCAGGCCAACTGCCTGACGAGGTCTATGCCCGCATCAACACCGACGCCGTCGGCGAGTTGGCAAACGCGGCGCACGGGCGCGTAGAGCGCCTGGTGCTGATGTCGTCGGTGCGGGCGCAAGCGGGGCTTTCCGCCGGCCACGTGATCATCGAGACCGACCCGGCAGAACCCACCGATGCTTACGGGCGTTCAAAGCTCGAAGCCGAGCACTTGCTCGCCGACAGCGGCGTCCCCTTCACCGTGCTCCGCCCGGCGGTGGTCTATGGACGGGGCGTCAAAGGCAATATCGCGAGTCTCGCAACGCTCGCGCAGACGCCGATGCCGCTGCCCTTCGGCGGGCTCGACAATCGCCGCTCGCTGCTCGCTCTCGAGAACCTCGCCGCGGCAGTCGATCTCGTGCTGACCTCGCCCAAGGCCGAAGGCGAGATTTTTCTCGCAGCCGACACCGAGCCGATCGGCGTGGCGGAGATGGTCGCCGCCATGCGCGAAGGTTTGGGCCGGGCGCCGCATCTCATCCGCGTGCCGGCTGGAGGGGTGAAGCGGCTGATGGTCACTTTCGGCAAGGAGGCCGAATGGGAGCGGCTGTCGGGGAACTTCGTCATCGACGCCGCAAAGCTCCGCGCCATTGGCTGGACCCCGCACGTCAAGACCCGCGAAGGCATCGCCGCCATGATGCGCGCCCCCAACGGCGCAGCTCACTGACCAAATGACTCGTCATGCCCGGACTTGATCCGGGCATCCACGCCGTTGCGCTTCAGCGGATCAAAACGTCAATGGAATGGATTGCCGGGTCAAGCCCGGCAATGACGGGCTTGGTGTTTTTGGTTGCGCCTACGTTATTTCACCGGAATCAGCGACTGGTAGAGAGCGACAGTGGCCTTGCCGATGGCCTCGGCGGAGAATTTCTCCTCAACCAGAGCCCGCGCCGCCTTGCCGAAGCGGGCGCGCATGCCGGCATCGCCCGCCATCTCCGTCATGGCTGCGGCGAGCGCCTCCGCGTCATCAACCGGGAAGGTGAGTGCAGTCTCGCCGCGGATGGCGATCTCGCGGCAGCCGGGCGTGTCGGTGGCGATCATCGGCCGGCCGCAGGCTGCCGCCTCGAGCAGGCTCTTTGGCAGTCCCTCGCGGCGCGAGGCGAGCACGGCAACATGCGCTTTGGCCCACACCTCGCGGATGTCGGCGACGTGCCCGAGCCAACGAATGCCGAACGCAGAGGCGAACTCGCGCAACTGCTCGGGGGCGAGCGACCCCGGATTCTCCCGGTCGGTGTCGCCGGCGAGCAGGAGCTGAAGTTTCACCCCGCGCGAGGTGGCGAGCGAGTAGGCCTGGATCAGCGTGATCACGCCCTTGTCGGCGAGCATGCGCCCGACATAGGCCGCGGTGATGGGAGGCGGCGGCTCGGGCAACGGCACGAAATGTTCCGTGTCGACGCCGGAGCCAGGGATCAAATCAACATTGCCTTCCGGCACGCCGAGGCCAAGCACGAATCTCTTGTCGTCGGGATTTTGCACGATGGTGCGGCTGTTCGGGCGCTTGAGCAGGGCTTTGAGCGCGGCGACCGCGAGCGGGCGGGTAAGCTCGCTCTTGCGATGATTGCCGACGAACAGGGTGCCGAGCCCGGTCAGGCTGTTGACCACGGCGATGGAGGAAAACCCGAGGCTCGCGATGCCACCGAGCAGCACCGGCTTGAGCGAGATGTTGTGCAGGATGTCGGGCTTGAGCGCGCGCAACAGCTTGCGCAGCTCGGCGACGCCGGCGAGGCTGTGCGTCGGCGAGAGGCTGCCGCGCTGCCATGACAGTGCATGAGGGGTGAAGCCTGCCGCTTCGATGGCTTCCTTGCCCTGGTTCAGCCGCGTCGCGACGTGGACGTCGTAGCCCGCTTCCTTGGCGGCGCGCGCCATGGGCAGACGGTGGGAAAGGAAGTACCAGTCCTCGGTGACGACGTAGAGGATGCGGGGCGCTGTCATTGGCGCGTTCTACCAGTCATCGCTCATAAGACCAGCTTCATCCTCATTCTATTTTCGACGCCGTTTCCCAAGCGGAAACGGGCGCCGGCCGAAGCCGACGCCGTCGCGACGAGCAATCCCTCAGCTCTGCAACGCGAGACTAAACTGCCGTAGAAGCGGCTAGTAACGCCAGGGGCGATACCAATAGCGGCCGCCGCAAGGAGCGCACCCGCATCCATAAGGACCGCAGACCCAAGTCCGTCCCCATGGGCAACGCGGGCCAGGTCCGCCACAGGCAATTTTTTCAATCGGGGAGTAATTGAGCCCAGGTGCCGGAATGGTCGCCGACCCGGCAAAAGCGAACGAGCAAGCCGCCCCAATCGCGCCGAACGTCGCCAGCGCCAACACTGTCTTTCGCATCGAATCCCTCCTTGTTTGCGGAAAGCCGATGATAGCCGTGTCGCGGCACGACAAAAAGAGGCGGACCCTTCGCCGCATGCGGAAACCCAAGGGACTTTGGCCTGTCTATTTTGCCACCTCCCGGCTTGGCATTCATGCCCCAAGCTTGTAAACTTGATTCAATCGATCAGGGGATCCGGGGGGATTGACCATGAGAAGTCTCGGTTTCGTTGTGGTGCTGTGCGGCGCGGCGGCGCTGATCGGCACGTCGGGCGTTGCCCGTGCGTTCGAAACCCAGGGAAGCGGCGATCCTATCGATGGCAAGTCGCTGCTCGCCTCGCAATCTCTCGTGCAGGATTTCAAGGCCCATTCGCTCGCCATGCCGCTCGCCGGGAAATCCGATGGCGGCGGATTCGTGTCGAGCTACGGGAACTCGATCCCGATCCCTGGACCCGGGATCGACACGCCGGCGCCTGCTTGGGCCCTCTCGCCAGGCGGCATCAGCCTGCGCTAGTCGAACGGTCTTTTCCAGTCAGCACCAAGCAATCGGGCGACGGCCGTCGAGGCTTGCTCGCGACCGGCTAAACTTCACGCTCCGAGGACTGATTCAAAACATAAGCCCCGGCGGCATCCGGAGCTTTATGAGGCATCAGCTTGCGGTTTGGGGGACCGGGTTCGCACCAGCTTTGGGGGAAGCCCCCAGTCCGCGGTGAAAAGGTTCGGTCTCAATGCCGGCTCCAAGGGGACACCCGGCACATCCCGGCCCGGGCGCGGGTTGGACCTGGCGTGCAGCGAGAGCAAGTAAAACTCGTCAACCAGGATAGAAGCGCAAATTGCCTGTGACCACTTCATGGTCGTTTCTCCCCAGAGTTGCATTCTTAGTTGGTGCCGCGGCATATGGGCAGCTCGCTTTGCCTTGTCCAGTGTCGACCACTTTGGGCCCAATAAATATTTTTGGTGAGCCCACTTTGGTCCAAAGGTTCATTTCTTATGGCCCACTTTGGTCCCCGAAATTTTCGCCTTCGCGTGCCTAACATCGCTCGCGTGAGAGGCCGGGACTCCCTCTCAGTGACCGAAACAGGGCGCCGACTGGCATCGGCGCCCTGCCCTCGTTGCAGTCTCTGGTCGCGGTTTGATCGGACGCAGTCCTGCTTGAAAGGCGGAAGCCGCGGGGTGTCTGCCGAGGCTTCCCACGGATAGGCCTTGGGTCCGCCATAAGCGCGGGCCTGTCCGCGCAATAGAAGCTAGGCCACGAACAGAGTGTTGGATGTGAGATTTGCCACTGCTGCGCCAGGCCCGTCTGGCTAGTTGCAGGGAAATTTCTCCTTGAGCGCATTAACAATCAGCTGAGGCGCCGGCAGATATCGCTTGTCCGCATGGTCTTGCAGGTAGCGCTTGGCAACGTCGAGCACTTGTCCGGCACTCGCCCCCTTCGGCAGACAATATAGTCCGGCCGGAACCAGCGAGTCTGCCACACCATTAATGTACCCGAAGCACGTTCCCCATTTGTAGGTGCTGTCGCGGGCGTTCGGGTTATCTCCGTCACGGCAGTCCGCGAACAGCTTGCTCCCGTCAATGACCTCCGCCGCCACGGCCTGACCTCCGATTCCGAGGCCGGAGAAAATCACCGCGACAAGACATGCGAAGAGAATGGTTCTGATCATTACGCAAATTCCATCGAGACTTGACCGCTCATGTTTTGCCAATTCGCTCGCGACACGGCAAGGGCTGCAAGGCCACTCTTGCAGAAGAGATCGTGTTGTCAAACTGTCATGAACGATGCATTTTCGCAGCGCAGCTCAGTTGCTCAAGACTCGAGATGCAACTCAAGGGCCAGCAGCGCACTCTCCTATCGCGGGTTGAAACGGCGCCGGTGATCGTGGGCCACCCGGCTCGGTCTGGTGCGCTTGCTTGCCAAAGCGACGACAACTCCCCAACCCAGCGCGCGGGCCTTGTTGACCGCGAGCTGAGCGGCTCTTGCTCGAAACTCGGCGAGGGGTTTGGAGGCGAAGTTGGGAAGCCAATTGCGGGATACGATCAGGCGCCGCTGACGTGGAGCTTGCTTGAAAGCGATGAGAAAGACGGTACCACACTGCCAAACGACGATCTCGTCGCCGTCGAGATGCACCTTGAGATCCCTCCCGGCTTGATGCGGAACGACCATGACCAACTCCTCAAAACTCAGGTCCGGTCGATCCGGCCTTTGTCAGGAGGAGCTAAGAAGGGCCATGTGAACGAGGTCTGAGGGATCCGTTTATTTACTGTTCAGGGCCTGAGAGCGCTGGTACCGCCGGGTGAATTCGAATCACCGACCTCTTGATCCACAGTCAAGCGCTCTAACCAACTGAGCTACGGCGGCATCATCTTCCAGCCTGGCCCGGAACCTATGCGCAGCGGCACTAGCTTGCAAGCGCGGGAGCCGGGCTTGCATGAGCCTACCGGCTGAACGCTAAACAAAACAAAAGGCCCGGGGTTCGAAGCCCGGGCCTCATGTCACTCTTACGCTATGCTCACCCAAATGTCGTCTCCGCGAGCGGAGCCGGATCTAGCTCGACTTCCGAATGGTATCCAGCGAGCGGGTGACCTGCGCCTTGATCGGCTCGGAGGTGTCGGCGGCGATCTTGGTGGTCAGCGCCCTGATCTCGCTCGCCTGGTTGGCGAACACGTCGAACTGATGACGGAGGAAGGCCGACTGGAGCTCGACAATCTCGGCGAGGTTCTTGGCGCCGGCGAGACTCTTGGCGAGGTCGAAGCCGGAATTGAGATTGCGCTGGGCAATGTCGATGAGCTTGCGGTTGAAGGCGGTGGCGCCTTGACCCGCGGCATCGAACGAACGCTCAAGTGCGTCGACTGCCTCTTCCAGCGCATCCTTGCCCTTCTCGTAGGCTTCGCGGGTCTGGGTCACGGTCTTTTCGGCGAGAGCGCGTACGCTCTCAGGCACGGTGGTGTCGAGCGACAACTTCTCGAACTGCTCGGCGCCTTTGCGGAAAGCCTCGCGCGCCTGCTCGGCGGCATCTTGGGGAGAATAGGTGGCGTTCATGTCTTTACCTCTCGTCCTGGGGGGCATCGCATCCTCTTTGCACGGCCGGAGGGAAAGCCGGCCGCTTCATCTATGCTGCACTGCAATAATAATTGTTGCAGTGCGAAAAGGCAAGAGCAAGATTGAGCGGTTGAGATCAATTTTTTGTCGGCTGAGAAGCGGACCCGGAAGCGGTTTCGCGCTATGCAATGCAGCTGATTCGCCTAAATTTAGTGGACGAGTCGATTCGGCGGCGCGAATCCTAGCTCAAAGGCGGCGGTGGGGGCTGGTCCCAGCACGCGGAAGATTATGTCGTCACGCGCAACCGGCCCAACAGGGTCCTTGATGGTCGATCCCGTACAGTTAAGGCCGAAAGCCGATGTGCACGCAGATCGCGAGGCGCTCGAGCATATTGCCCGCGCGGTGCAGGGACGCGTGTTGCGCGGGCCAGGGTCGCTGTCGCCGGCAGGTGCGCTTGGGCTCGAGACGCTCTCCTTGAACCGCGCCAGCATCGAGGCGCTGCTCGAAGCGATGCCGGCGGCGATCGGCATTCTCGCCCATGGCGATCTCGTGCATGCCAATGCCGCCTTCGCCTATGCCTTCGGGTACCGGTCCTTTGACGAACTCGCCGCTGCGGGGGGCCTTGAGGCCGTCGTCCCCGGCGGCGTGACCCTGCTCAACGCGAGCGCCGATAACGGACGAGAGCGGACGGTCGCGGTCGAGGCGCTGACCCGCGGCCGCAGGCGCCTCAAGATCAGCTTCGACGTGAAATCTCTCGCCGGCGAGCTTGAGCTTCTGCGCCTCGTCGATGGCGCGATGCTCGACACCGAGACGCACGCCACCGACGCTCAGCCTCAGGCCGTTGCCGAGGTGGATGAGGCCAAGGAGGGCACCGATGCGGCTGCGGTCGCGCGGCGTCTCGATTTTCTCGCCAAGGTCAGCCACGAGGTGCGCACGCCGCTCAATTCGATTCTCGGCTTCACCGAGCTCATGCTTGAAGAGCGCCTCGGCGCCATCGGCAATCCGCGCTACAAGGGATATGTCGAGGACATCCATCAGAGCGGCCTTTACGCGCTCAGCCTGCTCAACGACCTGCTCGACATTTCCAAGATCGATTCCGGCAAATTCGATCTCGACTTCACCGCGGTCGATCTGCCGGAGCTGGTCGAAGCCTGCGTCAACAGTCTGCAACCGCTCGCCAGGCGCGAGCGCATCCTGCTCAGGACATCGTTAGCGTTTAATCTTCCGGCGGTGATCGCCGACCGGCGGCGGCTCAAGCAGATCCTGCTCAACCTCCTCTCCAACGCCATCAAGTTCACCCATGCCGGCGGCCAGGTGATCGTCTCGGCGAGAGTGATCGACGGCGGCGACTTGAGATTGCGCGTGCACGATACCGGCGTCGGCATGACCGAGGACGAGATCGCCGCCGCCATGCAGCCCTTCCACCAGCTCGACACGGCGCCGCGCAAGCAGGCCGGAACCGGCCTTGGGCTCCCGGTCACCAAGGCGCTCGTTGACGCGAACCGGGCGCGGCTCTTGATCGCGAGCGAGCGCGGGGTCGGCACCTCAGTGGATGTGATCTTTGCCAAGGACCGCTTGGCTGCGCCGTAGCGCTTCCCCGCGGCAGCCGGCCGCATTTCATCTTTCATATGGGCGAAAACTGCATTCCCCGCGAGAACTATTGCCGTGTCTCGAATATATTGCATATATCCATTCTGGATTTATTGCAGCGTTCATGTTTTTACTTGAGCTATGAAGCTTAGAAGGCTTCTAAATTGAAGAAAATCATGACTTTATCGTTGACTTATGGCTGGCTCACGCCTTAAGCCGAAATGTGCCTTTTTGAGTCATGAAGGCGAAATCCGATACCGGGGCCTTGACCCCCGGGCCATTGGAGAGGTGAGCATGCAAATTCCTTCCGCGCGGCGCGTTCTGCTCGCGCTTCTCCCTGCCGTCCTTGTCTGCGCCCTTGGCCATGACGCCGGGGCCGGCGAGACACGGGAGGTGAACGTCTACTCCTACCGCCAGCCCTATCTCATCGATCCGCTGTTCAAGAAATTCACCGAGGCGACCGGCATCAGGGTCAACGTGATCTTCGCCGAGAAGGGCCTGATCGAGCGCATGGCGGCGGAAGGGCGCAACAGCCCAGCCGATCTTCTGCTCACCGTCGATGTCGGCAATCTGATGCAGGCGAAGGAGGCGGGCGTTGGCCAAGTGGTCCATTCGCAGGCCCTGGAGAAGGAGATCCCCGCCGCCTATCGCGACAGCGAAGGGATCTGGTGGGGGCTCACCCGCCGCGCCCGCGTCGTCTATGCCTCGAAGGATCGGGTGAAGCTCGACGCGATCACTTATGAGGAGCTCGCCGACCCGAAATGGCGCGGCAAGATCTGCATCCGCTCGGGCCAGCACGTCTACAACGTGGCGCTCATCGCCTCGATGATCGCGGCTCATGGCGAGGCCGAAACCGAGACATGGCTGAAAGGCCTCAAGGCCAATCTTGCGCGCAAGCCCGCAGGCGACGACCGCATGCAGGTCAAGGGCGTCTATTCCGGCGAATGCGATCTCGCCGTCGGCAACACCTATTACATGGGCGCCATGCTCAAGAACGACAAAGAGCCCGAGCAGAAGGAATGGGCGAACTCGGTCAACATGCTGTTCCCCAATACCAACGACCGCGGCACCCACGTGAACATCTCAGGCGCGGTACTCGCCAAGAATGCCCCGAACAAGGACAACGCGCTCAAGCTGATGGAATTCCTGGCCTCCGACGAGGGCCAAGAAATGTACGCCGACGTGAACAACGAATACCCGGTGAAGGAGGGCGTGCCCTGGTCGCCGCTGGTCAAGTCCTGGGGGCCCTTCAAAGCCGATCCGATCTCACTCAACGAGATTGCCGCCTTGCGCAAGAAGGCAAGCGAACTCGTCGACAAGGTCGGCTTCGACGACGGTCCGAGCTCATGAGGGGAACGTTTCGATGAGCATTCACAACAAGATCGACAAGGCAGGCCGCGTGCACGCCCCGCCGCCGCGCAAGACAGGGGCGGAGTGGCTGGTCGGCGTCGGCTTCCGCTGTTGGCTCGCAGGCTATGACACCGGCGACATCGCCTGCTGGGAGACCGGATGGAATGCCTATGCCCGCGTGCTCGGCGCCGAACGGGCGAAGCGGGCGGTGACCGAGCTTGCCTGCTGGGTGAGAGCGGTGCGGGCTTCGGCCTCGCGCAAGATCGAATATTACCCGTTCGGCTGCGCCGGCTTCTGCCGCGACGAGTGCATGGCGATCTCGCTGATCGCCGCCTCGCAGCATCATCGCTGCCCGGCGATGCGCGCTTGCGCGCTGGCGCTCACCGGCTCGAGCCTGGTCGAACCGGTCATCGACGCCGCCAACGCCTTTGCCGATGCCTTGCAGGAGGCCGACCAGCTCCTGTCGCCTGAGGCCGTCGCCGCGCTTGCCGCACCGTTCGACGGGGCACGCCGCGATTGCCGCACGCTGCGCAACTGAGCGGATCGCGTTCAAACTCCATGCGTCGCCACGTCGCGCGACTGCGCGACAGCGGCAATTTCGCCTGGTCGGTCGCGGCATCCATCATCTCGCTGATCGCCATTGCGCCCGTGCTCGCCATCTTCGTGCTCGCGCTCCAGTCGAGCGGCGATACCTGGCCGCATCTCATTGCCAATGTGTTGCCAGGCGCGTTGCGCCGCACGATCGAGCTGATGGCCGGCGTAGGCGCGCTAACGCTCCTGATCGGCACCGGCACCGCCTGGCTCGTCACCATGTACCGCTTCCCGGGACGAAGCCTGTTCCAATGGCTGCTGCTCCTGCCGCTCGCCATCCCGACCTACATCATCGCCTATTGCTATCTCGAGCTGTTCGACTATTCCGGCGCGCTGCAGACCCTGTTGCGCGAGCTGTTTGGCTGGCACAGCGCCAAGGACTATTGGTTTCCCGACATCAGAAGCGTGGGCGGCGCCATCTTCGTGATGAGCATGGTGCTCTACCCCTATGTCTACATCACCGCGCGGGCGAGCTTCCTCGCGCAGTCGGTTTGCGTGCTCGAGGTGAGCCGCACGCTCGGCCGGAGCGCTGCCGCAACCTTCTTTGAGGTGGCGCTGCCGCTGGCGAGACCAGCGCTTGCCGCAGGCGTTGCGCTCGCGCTGATGGAAACTCTGAACGACATCGGCGCCGTCGAGTTCTTCGGCGTGCGCACGCTCACCGTCGCCGTCTACGATACCTGGCTCGACCGCAACAGCTTGGCGGGCGCCGCTCAGATCGCCTGCATCATGCTCGCCTTCGTCTTCGCGGTGCTCGTCATCGAGCGGGCCATGCGGGCAAATCGCAGCTACCACCACACCACCGGGCGCTATCGCCATCTCCCCGTGGACACGCTGCCGCGCGGAGCTGGATGGTTCGCTGCCGCCGCCTGCGCGCTCCCAGTGCTGTTCGGGTTCGTGTTGCCGGCCTCGGTGCTGGCCCACGACGCGCTTGCCCATATCGCCGCCGGGCTTGCCCCCGAGTTCTGGGATGCCGCCCTGCACAGCCTGATGCTGTCAGCCGCTGCCGCCTGTCTCGCTGTTACCTTCGCCGTGATCCTCGGCTACGCGCGCCGGCAGACGCGATCGAAGCTGATCCACACTTTGAGCGTCGTCCCGGCCATTAGCTACGCCGTTCCAGGCACCGTGCTCGCCATCGGGCTGTTGATCCCGCTTGCCAGGCTCGACAACAGCGTCGACGCCCTGATGCGATCGCTGTTCGACCTGCCGACCGGGCTCCTGCTCTCCGGCAGTGCCTTCGCCATGGTGCTTGCCTACGCCATCCGCTTCCTCGCAGCTTCGTTCGGCGCGGTGGAAGCGGGCTTAAGCAAGATCTCGCGCAACACCGACGCCGCGGCGCGGACCCTCGGCGCCACGATCGGCGAAACGCTATGGCGGGTGCATCTGCCGCTGCTCCGCCCGGCGCTCGGCGCCGCCGCCCTCCTCGTCTTCGTCGACTCGATGAAGGAGCTTCCGGCCACGCTGCTGCTCCGTCCCTTCAACTTCGATACCCTTGCCACCCAGGTGTTCACGCTCGCCACGCTCTACCGCTACGAGGAGGCTGGGCTGTCGGCGCTCACCATCGTGGCCGTCAGTCTTGCGCCGGTTCTCCTTTTGCATGGAATCATTGTCGCGGGGCGTCCGGGGGCCTCAGGCAACCGCCGGGCGGCGGCCTCTGGCGTGGGGACGGAAGCGGCCGAGGGGCTTTCCATCGCCCAATAAATCAGGGGCGGCGGGCTCGCTATCTCCGGCCAATCGGGCTAAAACCTCCTGGGGCTTGGGCGGCGCAAGAAATGGTCGCGCTTCTCCTTCTGGGGCAGCAAGGAAACGGGTGGGTCTGAAGGCATGAAGCCTAGCCAGCTGCCATGGAAATGGCTTCTCGTCGGCCTGCTCGCGGTTCTTATTCTCGGCATCGCCCTCATTCCCTGGCTGATCGGCGACACCTCGCGCTTCGGGGATCGCGTCGCATCCGAGTTGTCGGCGTGGACGGGAGGCGAGGTCAAATTCATCGGACCCGTGCGCGTGCGCTTCCTACCGGACGTCTCGGTTCGCGGCCAACTCGAGGTGCAGGACAGCACCAGGCTTCCGGCGGTGCAATCGCTGATCGTGAGGGAAGCCAAAGTCTCGCTCGACCTTGTCGATCTCTTGCGCGGCCGTATCACCATCGATGCGCTCCGCCTGCTGAAGCCGCGCATCACCTTGCGCGACAGGCCGCCGGACGGTGCTGCGCCGGCGACACCGCCGCAGGACCTGTTCGCCAGCCTCCTCGGCGGGGCGCCGGTGCGCGTATTGCATGTGCGCAACGGCAGGATCACGCTGCCTGCCGATCGCAGCGGCGCCATCAAGGACATCTACGCCCATATCGACGGCGGCAAGGATACCGGCGCCGTCTCCGGTTTCGGCTCCTTCGTGTATAAGGACACGACGGTGCGCTATTCGCTCGAAAGCGGACCGCCCACGGCGAGCGGCGGGGCGGAGAGCTTTCCCCTCGCGCTGATGCTCTCCTCCAAGCCTATCCGCTTAAGATTGAACGGTACGGCGTCCTATGCGAGCGAGCTCAAGCTCGACGGCGACATGCAGGCCGAGATCGACGACGGGCGCAAATTTCTCAACTGGCTCGGCGTCAGGCTGCCGTCCGGCGACAGCCTCAAGGGCTTCTCGGCATCGGGCGCCTTCCACCTCGCCGGATCGGCGCTCACCTTCGACGATGGAACCTTCACGCTCGACGGCAACAAGGCGGTAGGCTTGCTTGCGCTCAGCGCAACAGGGTTGCGGCCGCGCGTTGAGGGCACGCTCGCCTTCGACCGGCTGAGGCTCGATCCCTATCTCGGCAAAACCGATTCGAGCGATGGCGGGGCGCCCTCGGCGGCATCGGCGGCGTTCCCCTTCAATCGGCCCCTGTTGCAATTTATCGACGCGGATCTGCGCATCTCGGCCGCCGCCATCGATGCCGGCGCGCTCAAGCTCGGACGGGGCGGTTTCACCGTCAGCGCCAAGCATGGGGTGGTGGCGAGCGAGGTGGGCGAGCTCGAACTCTGCGGCGGCTCCGCCGACGGGCGGCTGGACGTCGATCTCGCTCAGCCGAGCAAACAGGTGAACCTCGTCGCCAATCTGGACGATATCGCCATCGACACCTGTCTCCAGCCGCTTGGCCTCGCGGTCCCGATCAGCGGCACCGCCAACCTCAAGAGCGAGCTTGCCGCCGAAGGCAGCGATCCTACGCAATTCACCTTGTCTCTCGCCGGAACCGTCAAGCTCGATGCGAAAGACGGCGCCGTGCCGGTCGACTTTGGCCGCCTTTTGGCGGGACCTACGCCACTCAACGACGACGGCTGGAGCCACGACAATGTCACGCCCTTCGATCAGCTCGATGCAGATTGCCGTCTCGGCAAAGGCCATATCTCGTGCCAGTCCTTGAGCATGCGCACGCCGCGGGGCACGATTTCCGGAGCCGGCGACGTCGACGTGACAAAGCGGATGCTCGATTGGAGTCTTACGGTGGCGAGCCCCAGCGTTGCGGCAGGGGCTTCGCAATTGACTCAAGCTGAGGCGCCAAAGGTCTCGATTCGCGGATCGTTGTTGCAGCCCATCATCCGCAGAGCGGATCGTCCGACGCTGGGCGAGAGCAGTTTGCCGACGGGCTCGACCGGGCCGCAGGTCTTACCGCACTGACCTTGGCGAGTGATTTTGACCGAACACCAATGATGAGCGTCATGCCAGACAGTTGCCGTCCTTACGCGGTGGCGCTTGCCGCGGCCTGGCTGATGCTCGCCGGGCCGAGCGCCAGCGCGCAAGACGCACCCGCCACGGAGACCAAGCCGAGCGGCGCCACTCTCGCCATCGCCACCTGGGGTGGGGCCTATGGCCAGTCGCAGGAAATCGCCTATTTCCAGCCGTTCACGCAGAAGACCGGCGTCAAGATCGAGACCGAGACCTATGACGGCACGTTGGCCGCCATCAAAGATAAGATCGGCGCAAGCTCCTCGCCGTTCGACATTGTCGACCTGTCGCAGGGCGTGCTCGACGCGCTCTGCCGTGACGGGCTGCTCGAACAGATCGACAGTTCGACCCTAACCTCGGGCTCAGGCGGCCAAAGCGTGAGCGACGATTTTCTCTCTGGCGGCATCGCGCCTTGCGGCATCGCCAGCGTCGCTTGGTCGATGGCGATCGCCTTCGACCGCCAGGCTTTCACCAAGGCGCAGCCCGGGAAGATCGCAGACCTCCTCGACGTCCAGCGCTTCCCCGGAAAGCGGGCGCTGCCCAACGGCCCGCGCTACACGCTCGAGCTTGCGCTGCTCGCCGACGGCGTCGATCCGGCCGACATCTACACCCAGCTGGGAACGCCAGAGGGCGTCGACCGCGCCTTCAAGGCGCTCGACAAGATCAAGGCGCACATCCTGTGGTGGGACAAGGCGGAAGACGCCATCTCCATGCTGATGCAGCGCAAGGCGGCGATAGCGGCAGGCTATAGCGGCCGCATCTTCCGCGCCGCGGTCGGCGCCCGCCAGCGCATCGACGTCTTGTGGGACGGCCAGGTCTACGACCTCGATCTGTGGGCGATCCCGAAAGCTGCCGCCAACAAGGACGAGGCCAAACGCTTCATCGCCTTTGCCACTGAGCCCGCCCAGATGGCGGCGCAAGCGGCGCTGATCGCCTATGGGCCCATGCGCAAATCGGCGATCGCGCTCGTCGGCAAGAATCCTTCGATCGACATCGATATGAAAGCCTATCTGCCGACGGCGCCCGACAATTTCCGCAAGGCGCTCCGGTTTGACGAGGCGTGGTGGAACGAGCATGGCGGGGAGCTTGCTGCGCGGTTCCAAACCTGGCGCGAGCAACCAGTGGTCACCGATGCGAAGGCCGCTACTCCGGACGGAAAGCCCTCCGCCGCGGACGGGAAATCCAAAGCGACAGACGCAAAGCCCTCGCCCGCAAACGGGAAATCCAAACCCGAAGACGCGAAGGCCGCAACCGCCGACGAAAAGCCTAAGCCAGCGGACGCGAAGCCCTCGACGCCGGAAGCGCAAACCGGCTCAGTGCCGTACGCGGCGCCGAAGCCTGCTCCGAACACCGCTCCCAACCGGCGATAGTGAAAATTGTCCCCTGGCTTAGGGGCTTGTACTGTCACCCAACTGCCACAAAGCGCGATGGCCCCGCCGGCCTGTCTGGCTGTTCGCCGGTCACGGGCGATAGTGCCCGGCAAACACACGCCGCTTGGAACGCGTGCGCGCGCGTGATGCCTATGCATCTGACGTGATGATCGAATCCTGACTGCTGACGAGCATCGAGATCGCGATCGGCGCATCTGTCGCAGCGAAGGCGTGCGAGTAGCGCCGCGCGCGCCGTAAATTTCTGCGCGGAACACCGTTCAGAACGTCGACAAGAAAATACGGGAGAGTGTGAACTCCCGTTTGCTTTGGTGTCTTCGTTGCGTCATCATTTGCGCCGGAGAGATTCTTGCTCGGGCAATCCGGCAGGCTCTCTGACACAGGATGCACTCGATCAAGGTGGGCGCGTCGCCCGCAAGACCGGAGAGATCCGGCCGAGCCTTAGGCGAACGCCACGCCGATGAGGCCAGCACTGCCGGAAGCGGGGCCGGCAGTGCACTTCAACTGATTCTCAGAAGGCGCGATAGACGCCGAGCGACAAATAGCCGCTCGGTTCGTCTTCGAGATCATTGCCGGTGAAGCCGCCGGAAAGCGTGAGCTCGAGGGCGCGCAGGTCTGCTCTCACGAATCCTCCGCCGCGCCCTGCGTCATATTCCTCATTGCCGAGCGCGACGCCTTCGAGCCCGAGCGAGGCCGAAGCGTGAAGGCGGTCATCGGTTGGGCATCAAGCGGCACAGGCAGAAGCAACACCGCTTCGCTATTTCGCGATAGTTAACAGTCGTGCCTGTCTGAGGGGATTTCGCATAATGTCCGCGCCAAACGCGCTTTTGAAAGGTTGTGCCGCCTACATCCAGCTGTGGCGCAGTTAGCCATCGTTCAATTGAATCGTCGGAGAGCTTGTTGCGTTTGCGGTCGGACATTGCGGCCTCCTAGCTGCTGAGCTGTCTTTGCTACCAGTCAGGTAGGCGCAATAAGGAAAACCTGCACTCCGGTTCTTGCTGTGAAATTTCGTTCGCCCTTGGGGTGGATTGTGTGGGGACGTCGGCTTCGGCCGGCGGCCTTCTAGAAGGCGCGATAGACGCCGAGCGACATGTAGCCGCTCGGTTCGTCTTCGAGATAATTGCCGGTGAAGCCGCCGGAGAGCGTGAGTTCGATGGCGTGCAGGTCAGCCCTTAAGAACCCGCCGCCACGGCCTGCGTCATATTCCTCATTGCCGAGCGCGCCGCCTTCGATGCCGAGCGAGAAGCGAGGCCCGAGGCGATAGCCCGCCCGCGCCAGGCTCCAATATTGCTGGAACGCGGTTCCGTACGACGCATCGACCGACAGGAACCAGCGCGGCGAAACATCGAGCCAGCTTTCTGCCGCGAGCTTGAGGCCGACGGCGTTGCCTTGCACCGAATTGGCCGGATCGCGGGGGCTGATCCTCTGATCCTCCGCCTCGACGCCGGCGAACAGCTTGACGATCAGGGTCCGGCTGCGGAACTGGTAGCCGAGAAGTGCTGCGCCATAGCTCGCATCGCCGTCGAAAGTCGTGCCGAGATCTGCGCCGGCGCCGAACAGCGTTCCCTGATAGTCGTAGCGCCCAAGCGCGCCGACCGCGCGGACCCGCCAGCCAGGGGCGTAGAGTCCCTTGCCGAAGGCGTAACCCGCGCCCAAATAGCCGGTTGTGGCGTTGTTGCTCGCATCGAGCCCGGTGAAGATTTCGGCGTGTGGATCTTGGGCCGCGGCAGGCGCGAGCGAAGCCAATAGCAGTCCGGCACCGAGGACAGAGATACGCGCCGCCTCGCGTGTAAGTCGCACACTATATGCGTGATCGACGCGACCCCCCAAGGTGACCACCCGCGCGCCAGTTCGCTTCAACTATGCTGCATCTCTCGATTGTGAACCAGAAGAATTGCAACAACCGCATGGCGAGTAACTTCACCAGAACACACGCAAAAGTAGAGTCCGTTTAACATGCATCCTGAGCGCTTCGAGTCCTGGCTCAGCGTCGGAACCCACGGGCTTTATTGCCGGCCGGGCGGATTCCACATCGATCCGCACATCGCGGTGAATCGCGCGGTGATCACCCATGCGCACTCAGATCATGCGCGCGGCGGCCACGATCATGTGCTTGCCACGCGCGAGACGCTCGCCCTGATGAAGGCGCGGCTCGGCAGCGCAGCGAAGCTCGGCACTCAAGCGCTCGGCTACGGCGAGAGCTTGCAGGTCGGCGATGTGACGGTGAGGCTCGTGCCAGCCGGACACGTGCTCGGCAGCGCGCAGGTGGTGATCGAGTGGCGCGGCCGCCGCGTCGTGATCTCCGGCGACTACAAGCGGAGCGCCGACCCGACCAATCCTCCCTTCGAGCTTGTCCCGTGCGACCTGTTCGTTACCGAAGCGACCTTCGCCCTTCCAGTGTTCAGCCACGGGGATGCGCGAGGAGAAGTGGCGAAGCTGCTCAAGTCGCTTAAGCAGTTTCCCGAGCGGGCGCATGTGGTCGGCGTGTACGGGCTCGGCAAGTGCCAGCGCCTCATCGCGCTGTTGCGCGAGGCTGGCTACGTCGAGCCGATCTATCTGCATGGCGCGCTCGCCGCCTGCTGCCAGATCTATGAGAGCTTCGGCGTCGAGCTCGGCGCGCTGAAGCCCGCCACCGGCGCCAAGCGCGAGGAGCTGAAAGGCGCCGTCGTGCTGGCGCCGCCTTCGGCCATCGCCGACCGCTGGTCGCGGCGCATGCCCGATGCGCTCACCGCCTTCGCCTCGGGCTGGATGCGGGTGCGGGCGCGGGCGCGGCAGCGCGGCATCGAGCTGCCGCTCGTGATCTCCGACCACGCCGATTGGCGCGAGCTGACGCGAACGATTCACGAGACCGGCGCGCACGAGGTGTGGGTCACCCATGGCCGCGAGGATGCGCTTTTGCATCACATCCAATCCACCGGACGCGTTGGCCGCGCGCTTGCGCTGATCGGCCGCGAGGACGAGGAGTCGTGAAGGCGTTTTCCGAATTGCTGGACCGGCTGGCCTATACGCCGTCACGTAACGGCAAGCTTCGTTTGCTTGCCGACTATTTTGCCGCGACGCCCGACCCCGACCGCGGCTGGGCGCTCGCAGCGCTCACCGACGGGTTGTTCTTCCGCCTGCCGCTTCGCCGCATCTTGGGCGAGATGATCGAGGCTCGCGTCGATCCCGTGCTGTTCGGCCTCTCGCGCGACTATGTCGGCGATACCGCCGAGACCATCGCGCTCATCTGGCCTGGCGGCGATACGTCGGAGCCCGCGCCGGGACTCGACCATGTGGTGCAGAGGCTGAAGCGCGCCATGCCGACCGAGGTGCCTGGGCTGCTCAGCTCTTGGCTCGACGGGCTCGACGCCACGGGACGCTGGGCGCTGCTCAAGCTCGTCACCGGCGCGCTCAGAGTCGGCGTCTCGGCACGGCTCGCCAAGACCGCGCTCGCCGAATGGTCGAAGGTGCCGCTCGCCGATATCGGGGAGGTCTGGCACGGACTTCGCCCGCCTTATGCGGAGCTGTTCGCCTGGCTCTCCGGCGCCGGTCCGCGCCCTGAGGTGGGGACGACGGCGACCTTCAGGCCGCTGATGCTGTCGCATCAGATCGAGGACCGGGAGCTTGCCCTGATCGACCCCAAAGACTTCGTGGCGGAATGGAAGTGGGACGGCATCCGCGTGCAGGCGGTGAACCAAGGCGGCGAGCGGCGCCTGTTTTCCCGCACCGGCGACGATATCTCCGGAAGCTTCCCCGATGTGGTGGTCGGGCTTCCCCAAGGTGTGGTGCTCGACGGCGAGCTCCTGGTGATGCGAGGCGGCGAGGTCGCCCCGTTCAACGATTTGCAGCAGAGGCTGAACCGCAAGACCGTGACGCCGGCCATGCTCAAATCGCATCCGGCGCATATCCGCCTCTACGACATGCTGTTCCACGGCGAGGAGGATCTGCGGCCCCTCCCCTTCGTCGAGCGCCGGGCGAGACTCGAAGCCTGGCACGCACGCGCCAAGCCGCCGCGCACCGATGTCTCAGCCGTGCTCGACTTCGGCTCGATCGAAGAGCTCGAGAAGCTAAGGGCGGGGGCGCGGGAGACCGGCATCGAAGGTTTGATGCTGAAGCGCCGGACAAGCCCCTATCTCGCCGGCCGGCCCAAGGGCCATTGGTACAAATGGAAGCGTGCGCCGCTGACGCTCGACGCGGTGCTGATGTACGCGCAGCGGGGCAGCGGCAAGCGCTCCTCCTATTATTCCGACTACACCTTCGGCGCTTGGCGGAAAGGCGAGGGCGGCGAGCCGGAGCTCGTGCCGGTGGGCAAGTCCTATTTCGGCTTCACCGACGAGGAGCTGCGCCAGCTCGACGCCTTCGTGCGCAATCACACCGTGGACTCTTTCGGCCCCGTGCGCCAAGTCGAGCCGAGGCTCGTGTTCGAGGTCGCCTTCGACTCGGTGCATCGCTCGAGCCGGCACAAATCCGGCGTTGCCATGCGCTTTCCGCGCATCCACCGCATCCGCTGGGACAAACCCGCCGAGGAGGCCGACCGGCTGGAGACTTTGCTGGGGATGATCGTGGAGTAGCGCCTCTATTTACACCCTCTCCTTCGTCATCGCCCGGCTTGACCGGGCGATCCAGTAACCACCTCAGCAACTTAGCTTGCAAGAACATCGGTTACTGGCTGCCCCCTTCGCGGGCATGACAAAGCTGCACAGTCGGCAAACTGGACGCGTTCAGCTTCGGTTCATTTGCATATCGCCAAGGTGTATCCTGACGCCGGTACACCCATGCCGGTTATGGGAGAGACATGCTCATGCGCCGCTTCCTCGCAAGCCTCGGAGTTGTCGCCGCTTTGCTGAGCTTGGGGAACTCAGCGTACGCCGAGAGGAGCTTTGATCTGAAAGAGTGTCAGCTCGCGAAGGATAACGTGAGAATAAACGCCTGCACGCGTGTCATCCGGAGCGGCGCTGGCAATGGCGATCTTGGCCTCGCCCACTATCAGCGGGGCGAAGCCCATTATCTAATGCGTGAGTACGACCTCGCCATCGCCGATCTCAATCAGTCGATCAAGCTTGCCCCGAACAATGCCGCCGCCTACAGCGCTCGGGGCAGCGCCTATGATGAAAAGGGTGACCATGACCACGCACTCGCGGATTTCGATCGGGCCATCGAGATCAATGCGATATCCCCGGATCACTATCGCCGTCGCGGAAGGGCCTTTCGGAATAAGGGCGAGTATGATCATGCGGTCGAAGATCTGAACGAAGCGATACGTCTTCGACCAGAATACTTGTTAGCTCATGCCGAGCGAGGGACTGCTTATGAGGCGAAAGGAGATGCCAACCGGGCGATAGCGGACTTTCGTGAGGCTCTGCGCCTCCGAACGCATAGTGAACTCGACCGTCAGGCGCAAGGCTTGGCGCGAGAGCGACTAACAGCGATAGAACTAAGGCAGGCGGCTGCCACGACGGTTCCGCAACAGACCGCGGCTGCGCCTCCACGCGTTACCGAAGCCCCCTCAGTCGCTGCTCCGTCTAGTGCACCACGGACATCCACCGTAGCACCCCTCGGCAAGCGGGTGGCGCTGGTGATCGGCAATTCGGCCTACCAGAACACCACGCCGCTGCCCAACCCCGCTAACGACGCTGGGGACATGGCGGCGGCGCTGAAGCGTCTCGGCTTCACCGTCATCGAGGGGAAGGACCTCGACAAGCGCGGCATGGACGACGCCTTCCGACAGTTTGCCGGCGAGGTGGTCGATGCAGACGCGGCCATGTTCTACTACGCAGGGCACGCCATGGAATGGCAAGGCGCCAATTACCTGATGCCGGTCGACGCCAAGCTAGAAAGCGAAACCGACGTTCCCTACGAGATGGCGAAGCTCAACGATATGCTCGCCGACATGGGCCGGGTGAAGGCGGTTCGCATTGCCGTGCTCGACGCCTGTCGCGACAATCCGCTGGAGGACAAGCTCAAGCGTTCGATCACCCTTACCCGCGGCGGGGCGCAGACCAGAGGCCTTGCCCGCATCGCGAAGGCTGACGGGCTACTCGTCGCTTACGCCACGCAAAGCGGCAACGTAGCCGCCGACAGCACTGGAGGTCGCAACAGCCCCTTCACCGGAGCGCTGCTCGAAAACATTGAGACGCCGGGGCTTGAAGTCGTGGGCCTGTTTCGGCAGGTGATCCGCAAGGTGAAGGACGCAACCGGGGGCAAGCAACACCCTGAATTGTCGCTGTTCCTCGACAGCGAATTCTACTTCAAGCCTGGATCGTGATGCGCGGCAGAGGGACTCGCGCGTTGCAGCTCCCGGGGATCGTGCTCGCGGCGATGCTCGCGCTCATGCTTTGCTGATGTACGCGCAGCGCGGCAGCGGCAAGCGCTCGTCCTATTATTCCGACTACACCTTCGGCGCCTGGCACAAGGGCGAGGGCGGCGAGCCGGAGCTCGTGCCGGTGGGCAAATCCTATTTCGGCTTCACCGACGAGGAGCTGCGGCTGCTCGACGCCTTCGTGCGCAATCACACCGTGGATTCGTTCGGCCCGGTGCGCCAGGTCGAGCCAAAGCTCGTGTTCGAGGTCGCCTTCGACTCGGTGCACCGCTCGAGCCGGCACAAATCCGGCGTTGCCATGCGCTTTCCCCGCATCCACCGCATCCGCTGGGACAAGCCGGCGGAAGAGGCCGACCGGCTGGACACGCTGATGGGGATGATCGTGGAGTGATGCCATTCCGCCTGTGAGACGCCTGCCTCCTCCCCGCGGAGAGGTCTGCGCGCGAAGCCGCAGGATGGGGGTCTTTTCCACGGCCGCGCGCACGCGTTCAGTTCCGGTTCATGTCGATCGCATCATGGTGTATTCTGACGCCGGCACACGCATGCCGGTTATGGGAGAAACCGATGCCCCGAACGATCGCTGCGCTTCTATCTCTCTTCTTGCTGTTGGCGTTTTCTGTCGGCGCCGAGGCGGCCAGCCAGCAGCTTTTGGATGGTTGTGCCGCAACCGAGCCGAAGCGAGCCATCGCGGCGTGCACGAAGATCATCAATAGCAAAAAGGAGACCAAGGAGGATCGCGCCTGGGCCTACTCAAACCGCGGCGTCAGTTATGACAACAAGGGCGATCTCGACCGCGCCTTCGCCGACTACAGCGAGGCAATCCGGCTCGATCCCAAATTTGCCGATGCCTACCGGAACCGCGGTGAGATCTGGCTGACTCGGGGCGAAAACGATCGCGCAATGAGCGACCTTGATGCGGCGATCCGCTTGAACCCGAAGGATCACGGCGCCCACAACTCGCGGGGCGTCGCAAATTACTTCAAGGGCGACCTCGACAGCGCCATCTTTGAGTTTGGCGAGGCCATAAAGCTCTCTCGACTGGGGCTCTATTACAGCAATCGCGGCGAAGCCTATATCGACCAGGGCAAATATGAAGAGGCGAACTCAGATATCGCCTCCGCTATCAAGCTCGATCCGAAACTCTCCAACAGCTTCGCCAATCGCGCACGACTTCATGGCATAAAGGGCGAGAACGATCTCGCCATCGCCGATTTCAACAAGGCAATCGGCCTCCAGGCCGATTACGCCCTTGCGTTCGCCCTGCGCGGCGAAACCTACCAGAGAACCGGCGACATCGCCCGCGCCAAGGCTGATTTCAACGCGGCACTCGCCATCCCCGCAAAGACCTCCGACGACCGCAAAGGGCAAGACAAAGCCCGCAGCGGCCTGTCCAGCTTGAACAATCGAACCCCGGCGCCGTCCAACGCCGTTCGGCAGGGTCTTTTTGGGATCCAGGAAGCTCAGGACGTCTGTACCTTCAAAAAAGACGATCCGGATCGAACCATCTCCGTCTGTACGCAGGCTATCGAACGCAATCCGACCGCCTTGAGCTTCAACGAACGGGGGGCCGCCTACTACACCAAGGGCGACCACGACCGCGCCATTGCCGACTACACCCGGGCCATCGAACTCAACCCCAAATTCGCCGTAGCCTTCAGCAATCGCGGCGTCGCTTACTCGGCGACCGGCAAGCGAGACTTGGCCCGTGCCGACTTCGAGAAGGCACTGAGCATCGACCCTAATGTTCAAGGCGCTCGACAGTCTCTGGCGGCGTTGGACAACCCTCTCACCGCGCAAACGCAGGCACTTCTCGACAACATTGCTCAAATGTACAAGGCGCTTGGCATAACTCCGCCCAGCGCTGCGCCATCAACCCAAGCTCTTCTCAATGCGCCCCAACCTGCGATGCAAGCGCCGCCCGCGCCCACCCCGGGCAGGCCTTGGGCCCGAACCGAATCCACTTATCTCAATACTGCTGTGAACGACAAGACCGCCTTGGAGCGCTCCCTCGCCGATCGCCCGTCTGCCTCCGGTGTCTTCGGAAGTACGACATACAATGCCGCTTTGGCGGGGCAACATGGCCCGGTCAAGCAACCAGAGCCGGTGGTGCCGTCCTACGAAGGTCTTGAGCAAAGCGAATCAACCTCTCCTCCCCCGCCGGCCGTGCAATTCACCGCCGTCGAGCCGGCAAAGCCGGCGCCTGTGGCACAGCAGTCTGCTCCTCAATACGCCGCGCCATCTGTCGCCGGACAACCTCAGCCGGTCGTGCCGTCCGATGAGGGCGTTGAAGTTGAGAAGCCGGGCCTAACGCCGCCGCCGTCCCCGACGGTCGCCGCGGTCGAGCCGGCTAAGCCTGTCGCAGAAGCAACCCCCGCACCCCCGGCTCCGATTGCAACACCGGTGGCCCCCCTCGGCAAACGCGTGGCGCTGGTGATCGGCAACTCGGCCTACCAGAACACCACGCCGCTGCCCAATCCAAGCAATGACGCGTCCGACGTGGCCGCCGCGCTGAAGCGGCTCGGCTTCACCACCGTGATCGAGGAGAAGGACCTCGACAAGCGTGGCATGG
Source organism: Methyloceanibacter sp. (assembly GCF_050728395.1). Lineage (GTDB taxonomy): Bacteria > Pseudomonadota > Alphaproteobacteria > Rhizobiales > Methyloligellaceae > Methyloceanibacter. Next base: position 16,079 of record NZ_JBOHJB010000019.1, on the reverse strand, counting down.
ACGATGCCTTCCGCCGCTTTGCCCGCGAGATGGTCGATGCCGATGCCGCGATGTTCTTCTATGCCGGCCATGCCATGCAGTGGCAGGGCGCCAACTACCTGATGCCGGTCGACGCCAAACTCGAAGACGAGGCCGATGTGCCTTACGAGATGGCGAAGCTCAACGACATGATCGCCGACATGTCGCGGGTCAAGGCCGTGCGCATCGCCGTGCTCGATGCCTGCCGCGACAATCCGCTCGAGGATAGGCTGAAGCGGTCCATCTCGCTGACCCGCGGGGGAGGCCAGACGCGTGGACTCGCCCGCATCGAAAAGGCCGAGGGGCTGGTCGTTGCCTATTCGACGGACTCGGGCAATGTGGCCGAGGACGGCAAAGGCCGGAACAGCCCGTTCACCGCGGCGCTTCTGGAATACATCGAGACCCCGGGTCTTGAGGTCGGCGTGCTGTTCCGCCGCGTCATGGGCAACGTCAAGCAGGCCACGAACGGCAAGCAGCACCCGGAGCTTTCCATCCTTCTCGACAGCGAGTTCTACTTCAAGCCTGGGTCTTGATGCCAAGCAGAGGGACGCACGCCTCGCGGCTTTCCGGGATCGCGCCCGCGGCGATGCTCGCGCTCATGCTTTCCCCGGCCCAGGCGCAAGCGCCGCTCTCAAGCTTCAAGGACTGCGACGCGTGCCCGGAGATGGTGACGCTGCCGTACGACCAAGGTCTCCGACCAGAGAACGGCAACTGGCATTTCGCGGCGCGGAGCGTTCGGCTAGTTCATGGCACTTGAGCGAGGGTGTATAGTGAAGCCAGAAGCAATCGGGAGGAGATGGTACGTGCGACGGTTCGTACGACTCGTCTGTGCAGCACTCGCGCTTTTTATCGCAGTGGCATCCGGTGCTCAGGCCGAACAAGCGGGCGGCTTTTTTGAGATTGGTACAACCTGCGACCTAGTCAGCGCCGCTGTACGCCCCGATACCGCGATTAAACTGTGTACGAAAGTCATTGGCAGCGGAGCGTCGAGCGCGGATCGGGCTTGGGCCTTCTTCGTGCGCGGACATTCCTATGCCGACAAGGGCGACAAGAATCGCGCGGTCGCAGACTACTCGCGCGCTATCGAACTAGATCCAAACCACGCTTACGCCTTCGGCGAACGGGGAAGCATTTACGGAGACAGGGGCGAATATGACCGCGCCATCTCCGATTTGACTCGAGCAATCGAACTCGACCCCGGTCAGAGCGCTTCGTATCAGTCGCGGGGTGTCGCCTATTTGAAGACGAGAAAGCTGGATTTGGCGCGAGCGGATCTGCAGAAGGCGCTTGAGCTAAGGCCTGACTACACTGAAGCCAAAACGGCGTTGGCCGAACTCGAGAAGGTGGAAGCTTCCGCAGGAGCGGCAACGAATGCGCCCGCCTCGCCTCCAGCGCCGGCGGCGCCGACCACGGCCGCGCCTCCGCCTGTGCAAACCTCAGCACCCGTCGTGGCTGCGGTCCAAGCCCCCGCGCCGGCTCCAAAGGCTGCGCCGTCTGTTGCGCCTGCTCCCCTCGGCAAGCGAGTGGCGCTGGTGATCGGCAATTCCGATTATCAGAAAATCGGCAAGCTCGATAATCCCACCAACGACGCCAAGCTCATCGCTGGGGCCTTGCAGGATGCGGGCTTCACACTGGTCGGCGGGGGGCCGCGGCTCGATCTCGACAAGGCGGGCTTTGATGCCGCCGTGCAGGAGTTCGGCAACAAGCTGCAAGGCGCCGACGTCGCCTTGTTCTATTACGCCGGTCACGGCGTGCAGGTGCGCGGGTCCAATTTCCTCGCTCCGATCAACGCCAATCCCACCAAAGAGGCCGATGTCGACTTTCAGTTGGTCAACGCCGACGTAGTGCTGCGCCAGATGGAAAGCGCCGGCACGAAGCTCAATCTCGTGATGCTCGATGCCTGCCGCAACAATCCCTTATCGGGGCGGGGCTTGCGCGCGAGTGGCGGTGGGCTCGCAGTGATGCAGGCGCCGGAAGGCACGCTGATTTCCTTCGCCACGCAGCCTGGGGCGCTTGCGCAAGACGGCAGTGACGGGAACAGTCCCTACACCAAGGCGCTCGCCGAGGTCATCCGCATTCCTGGGCTCGACATTCTTCATTCCTTCAACGAGGTCGGCCTCAGGGTGAAGAAAGTAACCGGCGGCGCCCAGCAGCCCTGGCAATCAAGCTCCCCTATCGAGGGGGAGTTCTACTTCAAGCCGGGGTCCTAGTGCCCGGTCGTGGCCGAGGTGGCTTCGCACTTTCTTGTAGTTGCTGGATTTGAGCTTGAGCGTTCACAGTGCGCGTACAACCGCTTGAATCGCTTGTGACATCCAGCGCCGGTCACAAATTCACCGAATTAGGGTGCGGTCATATTGCCGGGCTGATACCTTCTGGCTTGGGGGAAAAATGGCTCACGCCAAGCGGTTTCTCATCATTCTGATAAAGCCGTCGCACTACGACGATGACGGCTACGTCATTCAGTGGTTCCGCTCGCCCATACCGTCCAATTCCCTCGCCTCGGTCTATAGCCTGATCGACGAGAGCCGCCGGCGGAACGTCCTCGGCGACGACGTCGACATCGAGATCGATGTGATCGACGAGACCAATACGGTCGTCCGCTTCAAGAAGCTGATCCAGCGGTTGAAAGCCGCGGACGGCGCCATGGTCGGTCTCGTCGGCGTGCAGTCTAACCAATTCCCTCGCGCGGTCGATATTGGCCGAAAGTTCCTCGATGCCGGCATTCAGGTGATCATGGGCGGCTTCCATGCGGCAGGCAGCATCGCCATGCTGCCCGAAACTCCGCGGGAGATCGTCGAGGCGCAGAAGCTCGGCATCTCGATCTACGCCGGAGAGGCCGAGGGGCGCATGGATGTGGTTGTGCAGGCGGCATGGGCCGGCAAACTCAAGCCGCTCTACAATCTGATGAAAGATTTGCCGGACCTCACCAATGCCACGCTGCCGATCCTGCCCGAAAAGGTGGTGCGCAAGATGGCTGGCGCCTATACCAGCTTCGACGCTGGCCGGGGCTGTCCGTTCCAATGCTCCTTCTGCACCATCATCAATGTGCAAGGGCGCAAGTCGCGCCACCGTACGCCGGACGACGTCGAGGCGATCATCCGCGCCAATGCGGCACAGAACATCAACCGTTTCTTCATCACCGACGACGACTTCGCCCGCAACAAGGACTGGGAAGGCATTCTCGACCGGCTGATCTGGCTGCGCGAGGAGCAAGGCTTCAAATTCAAGGTTACGCTGCAGGTCGACACGCTGTGTCACCGGCTGCCTGGCTTCATCGAGAAGGCGGCGCGGGGCGGCTGCGCCCGCGTCTTTATCGGGCTTGAGAACATTGACCCAGATGCGCTCGCCGCCGCCAAGAAGCGGCAGAACAAGATCTGGGAATACCGCAAGATGCTGCAGGCCTGGAAGGATGCCGGCGTCATCACCTATGCCGGTTACATCCTCGGCTTTCCGGATGACACGCCGGAGAAGATCGCCCGCAACATCGAGATCATCCAGCGGGAGATGCCGCTCGACCTGATCGAGTTCTTCTTCCTCACGCCGCTCCCGGGCTCCGAGGACCACAAGGTCCTGCACAGCAAGGGCGTGTGGATGGACCCGGACCTGAACAAATACGACCTCAACCACCGAGTGTCGCACCATCCGATCATGTCCGACGCGGTGTGGGAGAAGGTCTATTTCGATTCCTGGCGGCAGTTCTATACGCCAGAGCACGTCGAGACCGTGCTTAGGCGTGATGCGGCGCGCGGCGCGCGCACCAGCGCTCTCTATTCCTCCGTCGTGCATTTCCTCGGCTCGATCCTGATCGAGAAGGTGCACCCGCTCGAATGCGGCATCGTCCGGCGCAAGATACGCAAGCAGCGAAGACCGGGAATGAAGATCGAGAACCCACTTCTGTTCTACCCGCGCCGGGTGGTGGAATCGCTCACCTCCGGCACCCAATGGGCGCTGCTCTTCCTGAAATTCCGCCCCGCCTGGAGGCGTGTCAAAGCCGAACAAAACGCCAAGGCCTACACCGATCTGGCCCTGTCGCCATCGAGCGACGAAGAACTGAACGAGATGGACATCATTCAGGTGTTCAAGGGCGCGATCCCACGAACGCACGGTGCGCCGGTAGTCGCACGTCGGCCCGATCTGCGGCCGGCGCTCCCTTGACGTCTAGTGCCCGGTCGCGGCCGAGGTGGATCGCACTTCCTTGTCGATGCAGGATTTGAGCCGCCAATAGTCGCCGCTTCCCTCGGCGGCCTTGGTGCAGGAAACCTGCACCGGAACCGGGAGCTTGTCCCAGGCAAGGGCAATCTCTTTGCGCGTCCGCTCCTGGAAATCGAGGCAGCCGCGCATGATCAGCTCTTGCCGCGCCGAGCCACCCGCGACATCGGCGCAAATGGTCTCTGAATCGTAGGCTGGTAGCATCTCGGCGTGTGCCAAGGGCGCACTGACCATGAGCGCTGAAGCGAGGATCGGAAAGAGTCGCATCTTGAACCTTCCTTCGATCGTGAAGGCCAAGGCCCCCGGCCCGCCGCGATCAAGCGAGTGGTTTGATGCCCGTTACCCTGTGGCGATTCCGTTCCCCGCCTCAAGTAAGACGCAAGCGGCGGCACTTGGAAAGCAAATTCAACGCGCGCGGCTGCAGCTTTGCGCGGTTTCACCATGATGTGGCAGGGCGGCGACGACACGCCTCCCCTGCCTAAAGGGCCCGCGCCGTGCTAAGCTTGTGGATCAAGAGCTTCTGGTGGGCCGCTTGGTGGCCGGTCAGCACCTGGCTGCTGACGCTGGAAAAGTCGGTCAGACAAAGGCAAACAGACGACGAGCCGCAGCAGCCGGGAAACGCTATCGAGGGCGAGTGAGGATAGGAGAGTATCATGGCCAATGACGCGTTCATGAAGCCTGAGGTGCCGGACGCATTCCGCGAGTTGATGAGGGTCAGCATCGAGCAAACAAAGCGGGCGTTCGATACATTCGTGGCGACGAGCGAGAAGACGTGGAAGACGTTCGAGACGAGCTCGCAAACGGCGAGCAGCGGCCTGCGCTCTCTCAACGAGAAGATCGCCGAGATCACGCGCGACAACGCCGAGGCGAATTTCAACCTCGCGATGAAGCTCGCGGAAAGCAAGGACGTAGGCCAGGCCATGGAGCTGCAGACCGAGCATGCGCGGAAGCAGATGGAAAGCTTCGTGCATCAGCTGGAAGAGATCCGCGACCTCGCAACCCAGGTGATCCAGGACAGCACGCCCACGGGGATGCCCGGCGCCGGCAAGCCTTAAGCGGCTTCTCTCGAACGGCGGCCGAGGCCGCAGGCCAACAGACCTGTGGCTATTGCGGCAGCTTGGTCGCCGGGGTGCAAACCACCACTGGCCTGTTGTCCTTGTTGTCGGGGAAACACATGGCGATTTCCCCCTTAGCGTTGTCCACGACAAAGACCGCGCCGGACTGCGGCACGTAGTTGTTGCGTGGATCGGCCGGCCCGGCAGGCGCTACCGTGTAGCCGGACGATTCGGCCGAAGCAGGCAGCGCGCCCGCGGCGACGGCCATGGCGGCAAGCACTGCCGCACCTAGGTTTGCTATACGCATGATATTCCTCCCTTGTTGCACGTTCTTTCAGTTTCAGCAGGCAGGCGGAAATGCCAAAGACTAGATCTTCCAACCTGGGCCCGGCACCGTGTCCTGGAACGCCTTGTGCAGCGCCGATCCCCAGGCATCGCGGATCGACCGAAGATAGGGGTCCGACCCTTCGAGCCTGATGGTGAAGCCGGGAGCCATCGAGTCGCGCCGGTAGACAAAGATGTCGATCGGCGGCCCGACCGACACGTTGGAGCGCATGGTCGAGTCGAAGGAGATGAGCGCGCATTTCACCGCGTCGTTGAGGCTGGTGCTCGGCTGGATGATACGGTCGAGGATCGGCTTGCCGTATTTCACCTCGCCGATCTGGAAGTAGATCGTGTCGCCCATGGCCTCGATGAAATTGCCGGCATCGTAGATCAGGAACAGCCTGAGCTGCCCGGTCTTGAGCTGCCCGGCGAGGATGAAGGAGGCGCTGAAATCGACGTCGTGCTGCTGGAGGTAGCCGCCGTCGATCTTATGCATCTCGCGGATGGCAGTGCCGACGGCGCGGGCGGCGGCGAACATGGACCCCACAGCCCATAGATCCTTCTCCGGATCGCCCGATTCGAGCCACTCGCCGAGCAGGCTCATGACCCCTTGGGTGAGCGACAGATTGCCGGCAGTGAGGAGAGCAAAGAAGCGCTCTCCCCGCCTCTCCAGCACATGCATCTTGCGGAAGGTCGAGACGCGGTCGATACCGGCATTGGTGCGGGAATCAGAGGCCAGCACCAAGCCTTCATTGAGCAGAATGCCAACGCAATAGGTCAAGCCACCCCCCTATTGAGCCTGTTGTTGTTGTTGGCTTGGGAACATAACCGAGTAGGTCATGGTTTCAACCCCACCGCCGTTGCGCACGCCGCGAACGGGGCCTGCCTCGGCATAGTCTAAGCCGGTGGCGATGCGGATATACGACTGTGTCGCACCGGTGCGGTTGGAGGGATCGAAGCTCACCCAGCCAAGATCTTGCACATAGGCGTCGGCCCAGGCGTGGCTTGAGGCATGGGCCTCGTGGTCCGCGCCGTGCGAAAGGTAGCCGCTGACATAGCGCGAGGGCACGCCGAGCGAGCGGCAGACGGCGCAAAAGATGTGGGCATGGTCCTGGCAGACGCCGCTGCCTTGTTCCAGAGCCTCGGCGCCGGTGGTGTGCACGTGGGTCTCGCCCTTGCTGTATTCGACGTCATCGGAAATCGCCAGCATGATCTCATGCAACGCCTCGATGCGGTCGCGGTTGACCTTTGACCGGAAGCGGGAGGCATAGTCGCGGATCGGCTCCGAGCACACCGTGTACGGCGTCTCGCGGAGATAGAGGCCGAGCGGCAGCTCAGCCGGCGCAAGGCCCACCACGCCGTGGGTGTCGCGCGTCCGCACGAGGCCGCTCACTTTGATGGCGAGCTCGGTCACCGGCTGGGCCACGGTGAGGGTGTGGCAGCAATTGCCGTATTGGTCATACCATTGATGGGTGACGGCGCCCGGGGTGGAGACTTTCCAGCTCTCCACCACCTGGGTCCTGCCGGAGAGTGGGGTCAGGCGCAAATATTGCGTGCTCGCGACGAGCGGCTCCGAATAGGCATATTCGGTCGTGTGCTCGACCCTGATCAGCATCACGTCACGCGGCCCCCGCCACCGCCGTCGGAATCATCAGGAAATCTTCCTGGATCTGCATGCCGAGCATGTTGTTGGACTCAATGAAGGAGGTGAGGAATTCGTGCAGGCCTGAGCGAAAGATCCGGTCGATGCGGCCATATTTGAGCCGCGCATAGGTCTGGCCGGCCAACCTCCGGCATTCCAGCTCCTTCTTGCCGGCGAGCTCGTCGAGCGTGCCGATCAGGTTCTGATAGCAATGGTGCAACGAGCGCGGCATGTCCTCGCGCAGGATGAGCAGCTCGGCGATGCGCCATGGGTAGACGGTGTCGCGATAGACGTTGCGGTAGGCGCGGAAGGCGCCGACCGAGCGCAACAGCGCGCCCCATTGATAATAGTCGATCAAGCCGCCAACCTCCTCGCCCTGGGGCAACAGCACGTGATACTTCACGTCGAGGATGCGCGCGGTGTTGTCGGCGCGCTCGATGAAGGTGCCGAGCCTGATGAAGCGGAAGGCGTCGTCATGCAGCATGGTGCCGAACACGACGCCGCGGAAGAGATGCGAGCGCTCCTTAACCCAGTCGAAGAAATCGCGGTAGCCCCAGCGCATCAGCCCCTGGTAATCGAGGTTCTGCACCTGAAGCCAGGTCGAGTTGAGGCTTTCCCAGGCCTCGCTCGAGATTGCCGTGCGCTGGGCGCGGGCGTTCTCCCGCGCGTCGCGGATCAGCGACCAGATGCTGCCACCATTTTCCGGCTCGAGCGCCACGTAGCGGATGATGGTCTCATGATTGAGCTCCTGATAGAGCTCGTGGAAACGGCCGGATCCCGGCGCGATGGCAAGGATCGGCTCGAAATGCAGCGCCTGCTTGTCGATGGTCGACGGCAGAAGCGACATGCGAAAGCTCACATCGAGCATGCGCGCGGTGTTCTCAGCCCGCTCCATGGCACGCGACATCCAGAACAAATTCTCGGCGGTGCGGCTCAGCATCAGCCTCGCTCCAGCACCCAGGTGTCCTTGGTGCCTCCCCCCTGGCTGGAATTGACCACGAGGGAATCCTTGACCAGCGCCACGCGGGTGAGCCCGCCCGGGATCACGCTCGTCTCCTTGCCGGAGAGCACGAAGGGCCTGAGATCGACGTGGCGCGGCACGATCTCGCCGTCGATCAGCGTCGGCGCGGTGGACAGCGCGAGCGTCGGCTGGGCGATATAGTTCTCCGGGTTCTGCATCACCCTGAGCTTGTAGGCCTCGCGTTCCTCGGCGGTCGAGGCAGGCCCGATCAGCATGCCGTAGCCGCCGGAGCCTTGCACCTCCTTGACCACGAGATTGTGGAGATTGTTGAACACGTGCTGCCGCTGCTTGGGATCGCGCAGCATATAGGTGAGCACATTGTTGAGGATGGCGTGCTCGCCGAGATAGAACTCGATCATGCGCGGCACATAGCAATACATCGCCTTGTCGTCGGCCACCCCGGTGCCGAGCGCATTAGCAAGCGCCACCCTGCCCGATCTGATGACCGACAACAGGCCGGGGATGCCGAGTGCCGATTGCGGATTGAAGGCGAGCGGATCCATGAAGGTGTCGTCGACCCGGCGGTAGATGACATCGACCTTGACCGGGCCTTCGGTGGTGCGCATCCACACATAGCCGTCGCGCACGAACAGATCGCCGCCTTCGACGAGCTCGACGCCCATCTGCTCGGCGAGAAACACATGCTCGAAATAGGCGCTGTTGTAGCGGCCCGGCGTGAGCAGCACCACGACCGGACTCTCGGCACCGCCTGGGGCCACGGCGCGCAAGTTTTCGAGCAGTCGCTCAGGGTAATTGCCGACCGGAGAGATCGATTGCCCGGCGAAGGCGTCGGGAAAGAGCCGCATCATGATCTCGCGGTTCTCGAGCACGTAGGAGACGCCGGACGGCGTGCGCACATTGTCCTCGAGCACGAAGAAATCGCTCTCGCCGGTGCGGACGAGATCGATACCGGCGATATGGGCATAGACCTTATTGGGCGGCTCGACGCCGTGCATCTCAGGCCGGTAGGCAGGGTTGAGCAGCACGAATTCAGGCGGCACGAGGCCTGCCTTGATGATCTCCTGGTCGTGGTAGATGTCGTAGAGGAAGATGTTGATCGCCTTCACCCGCTGGACGCAGCCGCGCTGCACGAGCTCCCATTCGGACTGGGCGAGAATGCGCGGGATGAGATCGAAGGGAATCAGCCGCTCGGTCGAGCCGCCTTCGGCATAGACGGCGAAGGTGATGCCGAGCCGGCGGAATAGCTCCTCGGCCGCCGCCTGCTTGGTCACCAGGGACTCGATGGAGAGATCGTCGAGCAGCTCGGCGAAGTCGGCATAGGCCGGTCTCACCGTGCCGTCGGGCTCGCGCATCTCATCAAAAAATCGGCGGGAAGGTGCCGGCGCCTCGCGCACCCGCGCTTCCACTCTCTCAGTACTACGCAAGTCCGCCCTGTCCGGTTCTCGTGAGCGACCTCTACTCCCGCCTGGGTGCGCTTCTGATTTATGGTATGGGCATCATCTTAAGCCGATGCCGATTGGATAGGCAACGCTCTTAGACGCCTATTTGATAGGCAAGACCTCGCATTAAAGCTTCCTCGTTAATCACATGCTCGAAACTGCTCTGACAGCCTTCACGACCTTCTTCGCGGTGATCGGCCCGATCGATTCCGCGGTCATCGCCGCGAGCCTCACGCCCAACGCCACCAAGTCCGAGCGCCGCGCGATCTCGCTCAAAGCGGTGGCCATTGCCACGCTGATCGTGCTCGCCTTCGCCCTGTTCGGCCAGCCGCTCCTCAATCAGCTTGGAGTATCGCTGCCGGCGCTCCAGGTTGCCGGCGGCATCATCCTCCTGATCATCGCCCTCGACATGACGCTGTCGAAGCGCCCCTCGCCGGCGCGGCTGACGGTGAAGGAAAGCGAGGAGGCCGAAAGCAAGGCGGAAGCCCACGCCGAAATCACCGTGTTCCCGCTGGCCACCCCGCTGCTCGCGGGACCTGGCGCCATGACGAGCGCCATCGTGCTCGCGGCGGCAACCCATGGAGATCCCAAGCTGCTCGTGGCGGTGGTGCTCGCCATTCTCGCGGTGATGCTGGTGACGCTCGTCTTTCTCCTGCTCGCCCAGGAGGTGCACGATCTGATCGGGCTCACGGCGCGCAAGGTGATCGTGCGCGTGTTCGGCGTGCTGCTCGCTGCCATCGCCGTGCAGTCGATCTTCAACGGCATCGTTGCGAGCCATATTTTCAGCTGAGGCCGGGCTCGAGCGCTGCCTTGCGCCGCGCCGGGCGCATCAGCCGATAGAGCAGGAGCGCGAGCAGCCCCGCGGCCAAGCCGGAGAGCACTGCTGCGGCGGGCACGATCCAGTCTCGCACCTCGCTCAACACTTCCGCCTCGTCGATCTCGGCCAGCAGCACGTAGGGTTGTCCGCCGAAATCGACAGGAGCGTAAACCGACAACACCAGAATGCCGCGATAATCGGCGACGATGCGCGCACCGCTCTTGCCGCTCTTGCCGTCTTGCACCGCTTGGTTGTCGACCTTGGTCGCGAGCAGAGTCGGCGTGTCGCTGAAACGCGACTGGCTGCGCATCAAACCGTCTGCACCGACCAGGTAGGTCTCGCCGGTGGCACCCATGCCGGCGGTGAAGCGCATGAGGTCGTTGAGCGGCTCGGCAGGAATCTGCACGGCGAAAACGCCGATGACCTTGCCGTCCTTTTCGATGGCGTGACCGGCGAAGGCGGCAGGGTCGTCGTTGCTTGGCGGGTAGCGTGCGAAATCCGAAACGGTCAGGACCTCTTCGGGCTTGGCCATGGCGCGGCGAAACGCCTCGGCGAGCGGGCTCTTGCGATAGGGACCGGTCTTTAGATTGGTGGCGAAATCGATCTCCTTGGCGACGCTATAGAGGATGTCGCCGGCGGGGCTGATGAGGAACACGTCGTAATAGCCGAAATGCTCTCTGAACCGCGTGGCCCAGTCATGGAAGGCGCGGTGATCGCGCGCGTAGTAGGAGTTGTCGTCGACGGCATCGAGCTTGTAGCGCTCGCCGGCCGGGTACGGGTTCTCGGCGATATATTGGCGGCTCAGCACCTTACGGGCCTCAGGCCCCATCGTCGACCAGGCAAAATTAAGCTTCTCGGCGGTATCGACGACGCGGGGGTTCTCGCTCGCCGCCCGAACATCTGAAGCCATGGACTTCAGATAGTCCTCGAGCGCGGCGCGCCGGAGCTCATGGAACAGCCGGAGCCGCGCGAAGGCGTCGGTGAGCGCGGCCTGTTGCAAATGCCGTTGCGCGGCGATGCCTCCGGCGACCGCTGCCGCAAGGCCAACCGCGATTACCGCAACCCAAAGAGCGAGCCGCCTCATCGTGCCCCTCCCCCTAGACCCCGGCCGGAACGCTTGCCTGGCGGCGCGGAGCCGGCGTCTTGCGCTCCTGCTCCGCCCGCTCGAGCTGCAACAGGCGATCCTTGATGGCGTCTTCGACGGAATCATAGGTGAAGTTGAACAGTTCGAACTCCGCCGGGTTGATGCGGCCGTGCTTGGCCGCCTGCACGATGCGGCCGACGAAAGTGGCGAGCAACGCATTGCACTCGTCGATGGTGGCGAAATCGGGTGCGTTCCGCGCCCGTAGCCCAAGCTCGATGAGCTCGGCATTGTAAGCGTCCATGACCCGCTTCCGCCGCCGCGCGACCCATTGCAGATAGAGCGAGGTGGCCACGACGGCGATCGAAATCATGAGCGCGATGGCTTCGGCGTTCTGCTGGATGAAGGACGGCTTGTCGCGGTCCCAGAATGCCCACACGCCGGCATGGATGGGCAGATAGGCTTCACCGCTGCGGTCGGGCGCAGCGATGGCGCCGGCGAGAGGAACGAGATCCATCAATTCCCGGCGGTGCTCGAACAGCACCGAGGTGATCTTGGCGATCACCTCGGCGGGCACGTCTTCGCTCGCCACCAGAAGCTCCTTCACCGAGATGGTGGGCTCGTCGCGCTCAGGTATGGCGGGGCGGCCATTGTAGGAGCCTTGCGGGATGATTCCGGCCTCGAAGGCCGGATGCTGGAGCCGCAACGCCGCGGCCTGCGGGATGGGGATGACCTTGCCGTCCACGCGCTGGATAAGTTTGAGGATGGAAGCATCGCCCGGGGCGCGCACGCGGAACAGCGCGTCGACGTCGCCGTTGATGAGCAGCCAGTCGGTGGTCCGCTCCGTGCCGGTGTAAAGCTTGAGGTCGTCGGGAGTGAGCGCATAGTGCTTGGCAAGGAACCAGAAGGACTCATATTCGCCGCTTCGCTCCGGCGGAAGCGCGATGCGCTTGCCGATCAGGTCGCCGATCGCGTCGATGCCGCTGTCGCGCCGCACTACGATCTGAAAAGTGTCGGGGTAGAGCTCGGCGACGAGACGGGCTTTGCGCCCCGACGCCTGGTCGGCCTGCACCGTGGCAAGCTGCACCGCGCCCTGGTCGAGCAGGCTCGCATTGTGCAGGGCCCCGCGCGTCTCGAACACTTCGAGCTTGAGCTCGGGGTAGTGGCGCTCGGTCACCTGCTGCAAGGCCTTGGCGATCTGAAAGGCTTGGCCCGAGCGCTGGCCTGCGGCGATCAGCAGGCGATGCTCGCGGGCCGCGTCCCAGTACCAAAGTCCGAGCAGGCCGAGGCCGAGAAGCGCCAGCATGACGGCGATGAAGCTGCGCGTACTCATGGACTTTTCGCCCTGTCACCCTGACGCCGCCCCCTGACCTAACCGCCGCTGTGGCCGAGAGATTTTGGAGCTTACCCCAGCCTGCGAAGCGAATGAAGCAAGCTTAACGCGGGGGTTTGGCGGCGTTGCAGGCGAGCGCCTTTCGCGCGGGCCAGGCGTCATTCGGCAGGCGCCGGCGCGCTGCTTCCATGAGCATGCGGCTTGGCCGCGAATTTGCGCACCACCACGTAGAACACCGGCGTGAAAATCAATCCGAACACGGTCACGCCGATCATGCCGTAGAACACGGCGGTGCCGAGCGACTGGCGCATCTCGGCGCCGGCGCCGGTGGCGATGACGAGCGGCAGCACGCCGAGGATGAAGGCGAAAGAGGTCATGAGGATCGGGCGCAAGCGCACGCGTGCCGCCTCCGTCGCCGCCTGGAAGCGATCCTCGCCATGCTCCTCGTTTTGCCGCGCGAACTCCACGATCAAAATCGCGTTCTTGGCGGCCAAGCCGATCAGCACGACGAACCCGATCTGCGCCAGAATGTTCACGTCCAGGCCGCGCAGCAGGAGGCCGCTGATGGCGGCGAGCAGGCACATGGGCACGATGAGAATGACGGCAAGCGGCAGTGCCCAGCTTTCATATTGCGCCGCGAGCAGCAGGAACACGAACACCACCGAGGCGGCGAACACGTAGATGGCGGTGTTGCCGGCGAGCTGCTCCTGATAGGCGATCTCGGTCCAGGCGGCGGCGTAGCCGTCAGGCAGAAGCTGTTGGGCGATCTTGTCCATGGCGGCGAGGCCGTAACCGGTGGAAAAGCCGGGCAGCGTGCCGCCTTGCACGGCAGCCGAAGGAAACAGATTGAAGTGCTCGACGCGATAGGGGCCGGTGATGTTGCTGAAGGCGGCGACCGAGCCGAGCGGCACCATCTGGCCGTTGGCGTTGCGCGTCTTTAGCTGCGAGATGGTGTGCAGATCCTGGCGGAACTGGCCGTCGGCTTGCGCAGTGACCCGGTAGGTGCGGCCGAGAAAATTGAAATCGTTGACATATTGCGAGCCGAGATAGACTTCGAGCGTGGTGAACACGTCGTCGGTCCTGACCCCAAGCATCTCGGCACGCACCCGGTCGATATCGGCCCAGATCTTCGGCGTGCGGGTATTGAAGGTGGTGAAGACATTCACCATTCCCGGCGTCTGGTTGGCCACCCCCATGACCTGTTGGGCGACCCCCTCGAGCTGGGTCAGATCGCCGCCATGGGTGTCCTGGAGCTCGAGCTTGAAGCCGCCGGTGGTGCCGATGCCGCGTACCGGCGGCGGCGACACGCTGATGATGAGCCCGTCCTGGATGGCGGCGAATTGCTTGTTGAGGTTGATGCTGATCACTTGCGCGCTTAGACCCTTTTTGGCGCGCTCATCGAACGGAGCGAGCGGCGAGAAAATCACCGCGGAGTTCGGTGCGTTGGTGAAGGTGGCGCCGTCAAGGCCCACGATCGGCACGGTGTGCGCCACCCCTGGAGTGTTGAGCACCAGCTTGTTCACGCGCCGCGCCACCTCGTCGGTGCGCGCCAGCGAGGCGCCTGGCGGGAGCTGAATGATGTTGATGAGATATCCCTGATCCTGCTGCGGAATGAAGCCGGTCGGAGCCCGCGAGAATTCGAAAACGGTCAGCCCGATCAACCCGGCATAAAGGATCACCATGATCAGCGACACGCGCACGAGCCGGCCGGTCAGCGCGCCATAGCGCGACGACAGCCATTCGAAGGCACGGTTGAAGCCGCGGAAGAAGGCATTGATCGGCCGCATGAAAATGTTCTGGCGCTCGGGATGCGACACATGCGGCTTGAACAGAAGCGCGCACAGCGCCGGGCTCAAGGTCAGCGAAACGATCAGCGAGATGACGGTCGAGGTGGCGATGGTGACGGCGAATTGGCGGAAGAACTGGCCGAGAATCCCGGTCAGGAACACCGACGGGATGAACACGGCGGTGAGCACCAGAGCGATGGCGATCAGCGCCCCGCCAACCTCCTCCATGGTCTTGTAGGCGGCATCGCGAGGACTGAGCCCCTCGCGGATGTTGCGCTCGACATTCTCCACCACGACGATGGCGTCGTCGACCACGATGCCGATGGCGAGCAGCAAGCCGAACAGCGAGAGATTGTTGAGGGAATAGCCGAGCGCCGAAAGCATGGCGAAGGTGCCGATCAGCGACACCGGGATGGCAACGATGGGCACGATCGAGGCGCGCCAGGTCTGCAAGAACAGGATGATCACCACCACGACGAGGACCACGGCCTCGAACATGGTCTGGATCACGGCCTCAACCGACTGGGCGATGAACACCGTCGGGTTGTAGACGATGTCGTATTTGAGACCGGACGGAAAGGACTCCGACAGCTTCTTCATGGCGTCTTGCACTTGCGCGGCAGTGGCAAGCGCATTGGAGCCGGGACGCTGAAAGATGCCGAGCGGCACCGCCACTTTCTCATCGAGATAGCCGTTGCGGCCGTAATCGGCGGCGCCGAGCTCGACCCTGCCGATGTCGTGGATGCGCACCACGCGCCCGTCGGTGCCGGATTTGACGATGATGTTGCCGAAGGCCTCGGTGTCGACCAGGCGGCCTTGCGTCTCGACGTTGAGCTGAAAGGCGCCCGGCGCCGGCACCGGCGGCTGATTGATCACGCCGGCCGCGACCTGCACGTTCTGGCCGCGCAGCGCGGAGACTACATCGGCGGCGGTCAGGTTGCGGATGGCGAGCTTCTCCGGATCGAGCCAGATGCGCATCGAATAGTCGCGGGCGCCGAAGATGGTGACGTTGCCGACACCGTCGATGCGCGACAGCACGTCCCTCACGTGCAGCGTGGCGTAGTTGGAAATGTAGAGCTGGTCGCGGGTGCCGTCGGGCGAGAGGAGATGGATCACCAGCATCAGGTCCGGCGACTGCTTGGTCACCGTCACGCCGATCGAGCGCACTTCCTCCGGCAGCCGCGGCTGGGCGATGGCGACGCGGTTCTGCACCAGCACCTGCGCGGTATCGAGATCGGTGCCGAGCTTGAAGGTGACGGCAAGCGACATGCTCCCGTCGCCGGTCGACTGCGAGGTCATATACAGCATGTTGTCGACGCCGTTGACCTCCTGCTCGATCGGCGTCGCCACGGTCTTGGCCACGATCTCGGCGGAGGCCCCAGGATATTGTGC
>NZ_JBOHJB010000018.1:0-41006 GCF_050728395.1 Methyloceanibacter sp. | reverse complement strand
GCTCACTGGCGTGGTGATCGCGCTTATTCCTGGACTGCCGCCGGTGGAGCTTGCGCCCGAGCTCGTGCTGCTCCTGATCTTGCCCCCGGTCATCTACAACGCGGCCTTCCTGATGAGCTGGCGGGAATTCCAGTTCAATCTGCGCCCGATCACGCTTCTTGCCGTGGGGGGCGTCGTGTTCACGACGCTCGCGGTTGCCGCCGCGGCCCATTGGGTCATGGATCTTGCCTGGCCGGTCGGCTTCCTTCTGGGCGCCATCGTGTCGCCTCCGGACGCCATCGCCCCACTCTCCATTGCCCGCAGAATGGAAATCCCGCGCCGGCTCCTCGTCATCCTCGAAGGCGAGGCTCTGGCGAACGACGCGACCGCGCTCATCCTTTATCGCTTCGCCGTCGGCGCTATCGCCGTCGGCGTCTTCTCGTTTACCGAGGCTGCCGGGATCTTCGCCGCCATCGTTGTCGGCGAAATTCTATGGGGCATCGGCGTCGGGTGGCTGATGTTGCGCTTGAGACGGTGGGTGAAGGATCCTCTGATCGAGATCGTGCTTTCGGTCCTGACCCCGTTCCTCGCCTTTTGGGCGCCGGTGCACCTTGGCGGCTCCGGCGTTCTCGCCACGGTAACGGCCGGACTCTACGTCAGCTGGAACGGTCCCCGGCTGATCAACCCGAGGACCCGTCTGCAAGGCATCTTCTTCTGGGAGTTCTTCATCTACGTGCTCGAGGGCATGGTCTTCCTGATCACCGGCTTGCAGGCACGCACCATTCTCAGCCGCATCGGCGACTACCCGCTGTCGCAGCTGGCGCTCTCAGCCTTGGTGATCACGCTGACGGTGATCGTCGCCCGGTTTGTCTGGGTATTTCCCACCGCCTATCTGCCGCGATGGTTAGTGCCGCCCATCAGAAGGAGGGACCCTTCGCCGCCATGGCAGTGGCCGTTCGTGCTCGCCTTCACCGGCGTCCGCGGCATCGTCTCGCTCGCGGCCGCGCTTGCCATTCCGTTCCTAACGGCGAGCGGAGCGCCGTTTCCGTATCGCGACCTGATCCTGTTTCTGACGTTTTCCGTGATCCTCGTGACCCTTGTCGGGCAAGGTCTCCTGCTACCATGGGTCATCCGCAGCCTCGGGCTCGCCCATGCCGGAAGGAGAGAGCGCGAAGCCAACAGGGCTGAGGAGTACGGAGCGCGCGCCGAGGCGGTGCAGGCCGCGAGCGAGCGCCTCGCCCAGCTTACGGCCGAGCGCAATCTTCCGGCGGAAGTGATCGAGGCCGTCCGCGCTCAACACCAGGACCGGCTGAGACACATCGAGGACAGAAGCGCCGGCGACGGCACTGTCGGAAAACATAGCGAGCTTCACGAGGAGGTCGAACGCTTGCTGATCGACGCCGAGCGGACGCGGATCAACGATCTTGCTCGCAGCGGCAAATTGAAGGACGGGGCGCGCCGCCGCATCGAGCGGGAGCTCGATCTGCGCGAAGCCGAACTTCCCAACTAGCGGCGCGCCAAACCGGGTCTCCAGAGCTCGAGTTGTACCTAAGTCGAAGTGCCCCAATTCTGCCTTATTTTGGGTGGGATGGCGGGGTAGAGCGCCTGCCAGTCGCTTCATTGCCACAATGAATGGGCGACTGAGTCCAGCGCTTACCAACCTTCCCCACACCTTCCGTCAGATGCTCCCGAAGGCGGCTCAGGAACCGAAGCAAGAGGATGTTCGCATGACCAAGTCCGCTCGCAATTTCCTGAAGGCGTTTTCGGCGTTCGCCATGGCCGCCAGTTTCGTCGGCGCATCGAGTCTCGCCGGCGAATTTACCGTCGAGCAGGGAAAGCGATACCGGGCAACTCTCTCGCTCAAGTCGGTCGAGCGGTTGGCTGACAACGAGCTGATCGCAAGAAGATTTCGTGCACTCGGCTTCTCCAATGTGCGTGTTTCAGGTTCGGGCTCGACCCGACGGGTCGAAGGCGTCTGGCCAGGCAAGAACACGAGCGCGGCCATGCCGCCTCAGATCGTAGCGGTTGCTAGAATGTGAGATTCCAGAGAAGATCTGTAGGCGTTGGCGGGATATCTCCTATAAGCTGTGCCGAAAAGCAGGAACCCGCGCTCCGTTTGGCGAAGCCGGTAACACGCTCCCCATAAACGACCGGCCAAGACGGATCTCGCGATGACTGCCGACACCGATGCCGACGATGTGCATGACGACATCATCTATCCGTCGACGATTCCCTTCATTCTGGTCCATCTCGGCTGCTTCGCGGCAATCTGGACTGGCGTCACCTGGCAGGCTCTGGCCATCTGCGTGACGCTTTATTGGCTGCGCATCTTTGCCATCGGCGCCGGATACCACCGCTATTTCTCGCACCGCGCCTACACGACCAGCCGCGCGTTTCAGTTCGTCCTGGCATTTTTGTCCCAGACCACCACGCAGAAGAGCGTCATCTGGTGGGCCTCCAAGCACCGGCATCACCATCTGCACTCCGATACCGAAATTGACGTGCATTCGCCGCGGCACCACGGTTTCCTCTACAGCCATGTTGGGTGGATCTTCGCGCGGCGGCATGACGGGCCCGATCTGGCGAAAGTCACGGATCTGACGCGCTATCCGGAGCTCATGTGGCTGCACAAATACGAGCAAGTGCCGGCAATCGTTCTCGCCCTGCTCTGCTTCCTCATCGCCGGCTGGTCCGGTCTCGTCGTCGGCTTCCTGTGGAGCACCGTGCTCGTCTATCACGCGACGTTCTGCATCAATTCGCTCGCCCATGTGAGCGGCAGAAAGCGCTACGTGACCGGCGACGATTCGCGCAACAATTGGCTTCTGGCCGTCTTCACCATGGGCGAAGGCTGGCACAACAATCACCACGCCTATCAGTCGAGCGTCAGGCAGGGGTTCAAATGGTGGGAAATCGATCCGACCTATTATTTGTTGCAGGCGCTGTCCTGGACCGGCCTCGTGTGGGACCTCAAGACACCGCCTGAGTCGGTCTTGCGCAACGAGCAGCGCCTTGGTGCCAAGGTCATCAATCGGGCGGCCGAGGATCTCGCGGCGCGTTTCAATTCCGAGCGGATCGCCGCCGCCATCGCTGCCGCGCTACACACGCCAGAGCTCTCCGCGCTGCAAGACACGCTGACGCGTGCCCGCCACCGCACGGCCGAGATGCTGACGATCTTGCCTGTGCCTCATATCCCGAACCGCGAGGAGCTGGTGCATGAGGCGAAGGCGATGTTCGCCAGGACAAAGTCGCTCGACGAGATCGTCGACCGCGCCTACGAGCTTCTCATCGCCTCGGTCGGCGCGCGCCTGATGGCCCCGATCAGAGGCTGATCCCCTCGGACGGCGCAAGCGTGCACAGCGAGTAATTGTCGTACCAGATTGAATCGAGCGGCCGGCTTGGCCAAAAGGTTCGATACAGATCGGCCGTCTTGATGTTGTCGACCACGATCAGCCCGGCGTCGCGGGCGAGCGCTGCGATATCGTCGATGCCAAAATGCCAGGGCGCGCCCATCTCGGCGAAGCGCCTGACGAAGGCGGAGGTTTGGTCGTCGCCGGTGGCGTAGTCGATCACCGCCTCGGTCAAATAGTCGAAGGAGATGGCAAGCTCGCCGACGCTCTCCCGCAAACCGGTCAGCACTTCAAGGACGGCAGGCCGGTTCAGATACATAGTGTTGCCTTCCCAAATGACGTAGGTCGACAGGTCGAAATCGAAGCCATTGGCGTCAAGCAATCGAAGCAGGCCGTCAGTGACGTAGTTGCCGGAGATGGACACGATCGGGGCGTGGATCCCTGCCTCGGCCAGTCTTTCCCGCTTGAAGCTGATGGTGTCAGCATCGTCGATCTCGAAATAGGTGACGCCCGGCGCTTGCTTGCGCACGCCGCGGGTGTCCAGGCCGGCGCCGAGAATGACCACCTGGCGGCTGCCGTTGCCGAGCTGTGCATCGAGGTGATCGTCGAAATAGCGCGTGCGAAGCTTCACGCCCTCGCGGCCCGGCGGAAAACCGGCAGCTATGCGGTCGGCCGCCGCCCGCGTCCGCTCGTTGAGAAACAAGGGAACGATCGGATCGAGATAGAGGGGATGGGCTTCAGCGTTTTCCTCCGCGCGGTACTCGGCCACGATGAAGGCCGTCCCGGTAACGTCCTGAATTTCGGTCAAGGTGTTGTTCCCGCCGCCAACGTGTCGTGCTTGGCATCACATGGTTGACCGCAAGGCGGAGCGCAAGCGGTCACTTTGACCGCTTTCTCCGCCGCCGGGTCGCGCCCAATTGTGCAAGGGCCTAATGTTTCAAGTCTTCGGGGACCATGCCGCCGTTTGCGGCGAGCTTGATCATCACCTGCTTGTGCAGCCAGACGTTCATCTTTGCCGAGTCTTTGGTGTCGCCCGAATAATGCAGCTCCTCGGCAAGCTTCTTGCGTGCAGCCTGGCTGCTGTCGAGATCGAGCAGCTTCATCAGATCGACGATCGAGGTGCGCCAGTTGAGCTTCTGCTTGCTTTTCTTGGCGAACGCGTCGAGCACGGCGGCGACATCGACAGGTTCGGACCACTCGACCTTCGGGCCGATGGGCGCGGGTCCAGTCCTCGTCACGGTGCCTGACGGCGATGGCGAAGCTTGCGGCGCCGGGGAGGCTGAAGGCGCCGAGGCCTGACTGCCGGCGGCCGGGGTTTCCGCCTTGGCCGAACGGCCAAAAATCGCTGACATGATGTCTCCGAAAATGCTCATGACTGACACTCCTGGTTTGAGGGTAGCCGGATCATAATCCAGCTTGAGGCTCGGCTCCTACTGCCATGCGGCCTTGGTTGACAACGTGCTAGTGTGACAGTCTTCGCCCGGCAGGCCGGCACCCAAGGATGACGCCATGGACCTCTCACGCATTCCGATTGGCGAAAATCCGCCGCACGAGGTCAATGTCATCGTCGAGATTCCGCAAGGCGGCGCTCCGGTCAAATACGAGATCGACAAGCCATCAGGCGCCATGTTCGTCGACCGGTTTCTGCATACGGCGATGTTCTATCCGGCGAATTACGGCTTCATCCCGCACACTCTGTCGGAGGACGGCGATCCGCTCGATTGCATGGTGATTGCGCCGACCCCGGTGGCGACGGGAGCGGTGATCCACGCGCGGCCAATCGGCGCGCTACTGATGGAGGACGAGAAGGGCGTGGACGAGAAGATCATCGCCGTGCCCGTCGACAGGCTGCATCCCTTCTATAAGCGGGTCGCGAGCTATCGCGACCTGCCCGAGATCCTGATGGAGCAGATCGGGCATTTCTTTCAGCACTACAAGGATCTCGAGCACGGCAAATGGGTGAAGGTGCTGCGCTGGGTGGAACCTGCAGAGGCCATCGACCTGATCCGCGCCGGCATCGAGCGGGCTAGGCCGCGAGGCTAGCACCCATGCGCGTGCGATCCCGCAAGCTGATCGGAACTGTGGTGCTGCTCGTCTTTGTCGTCGCCTATGCGCTGGTGGTGGCAAGTATCGCGTCGGGCCGCATCACTACCGCCCCTGCCCTCGCACAATTTACGTTCTTTCTTGTTGGCGGGCTCGCCTGGGTACTTCCGGCCCGCCTTCTGATCCGCTGGATGCAGCGGCCTGACGCCTGAGCGTTAGGATCAAGCGGCGCTGACCTCACGGAAGCGATTGCTGAGTGCAAATGGCGCGCCCGAGAGATAGAGCGCCGTATAGGCGAGCGACTGATAGTCGCCGGCGAGCGACACCCGCGGCAGCGCCGTGAGATAGCGCCGGTGCGCCTGGAACAGCACCCCTCTCCGCGCGGTCACCGCGGTCTTGAAGCCGGCCTCCTTGGCAAGCGCGAAGTCGCGCCCCCGCGCGGCGGTCTCATCGCCGTAAGGAAAGCTGAAATGGATGGGCCTTGTCCCGAGCTCGCGCTCGATGATGTCGGCGCTGCCTTCCATCTCCGAGAGCGCCTTCTCGGGGGCGAGCTTGGAAATGGCATAATGCGCCTTGGAGTGGGCGCCGATGGTGACCAGAGGATCGGAGGCGAACGCGCGGAGATCGTCCCAGCCCATCATCAGGTCGTGGCAGGAGGCAGACATGTCGATGTCGTATGTGTCGGCAAGCGCGCGGATCACCTGCCGCTGTCTTGCCTCGTCGACGCTGCGCAGCCACTCGTAGATCTGCTCGAAGCTTCGCCGCTTCTCCTGCGCGGTAACGTTGGGGAGACGCCACAAGCCGCCTTGGCGGCAAAGCTCGATCTCCCTGGCTCTTGCGACCACCTCTTCCAGCGCCAGCCACCACAGCTCGCCCCAGCCTGAGGCATAGTCGGTGGCGACATAGACGGTGAACGGCAGCGAGCGCCGTTGAAACAAGGGATAAGCGTGGCAAGCAAAGTCGCGGTAGCCTTGGTCGAAGGTGAAGCAGACGAACCGCCGCCCGTCGTCTTCGCGCAACCGCCGCACCGCTTCATCGAGACCGACGACGTCGAGCCCAGCCTCCTCGACCTGATCGAGCATGGCTTCGAGAAATTCGGGGGCGATCTCGAGGCCGCGATTGGGCGCGAACGACTTCTCCAGCAGAGGCCGCACCCGATTGAGCGTGAAGATCACGCCGGCCCCTTGGGTATAGGGTGCGAGCAGACGGTGCGCGCCGCTGCGATAGAGTCCGGTCAAGGCGGCTCTGGTCATGGCGGATTTCATGCCCATCGCGCGGCCCTCCCGATAAAGGATCGGCGCCGCTCAGTCTCGCCTTGCGCGTACGCCAAGACCGGGCAGCCGAAGACCGCAAGGTCGAGCAGGCCGGATTCGCTCCCCTTGCTCTGCCCGCGCGCGAGCACGGCGACAATTCTGTGCAAGCGGCCTGCGAGGATCGGCCTGAGCATGAGTGCGGTGCTGCGGTCGGCATGCAGCACGATGACGTCGTAGGCCTGCGCCAGGGCCTCGAAGATGCGGGCAAGCCGCTTGCTGCCAGTGCCGGAATTGGGCCAAACCGCCGGACCTCCGGGAGGGATCACCTGGAGGGGCGTCTCTTCGTCAACTCGGACGATGTCGTCGAAGGCTGCGGTGCCGGCGGCGAGCTCGGCGAAGCCCGGCGCGCGCGGGAGCCCGAGCTCGTCCGACACGGCGTTCGGTCCGCGCGCGAGATCGACCAGGACCCTGAGCCGCTCCTCCGGGAGAAGCGCCCGCGCGATGGCCAAGGCCTCGCGGCTGGCGTCGATCTCGGGGCCAGAGGCCATGACGAGGACGGCGCGTGGCGCATCCTGTTCGGCGAGACGCTGAAGGTGATCGAGAACCGCATCGAGCGATGTGAGCGGTGGAAAGGCGGCGGCACTGCCATTGGCATGCTTGGCCGGCGCCTGGCCGTTATGCTCCGGCTCCTTGAAGGCAGCCTGGCTGCCAAGGCCAGATCTTTGCAAATAGCTGCGGAGATCGTTGGCCGCTGGCCGCATGGCGGCCGGCGACATTTGTTCTTCGTTGGCCGGAAGCGGATGCCGCTTCGGCAGGTTGGACGGTTTCATGGGTTCCCCACGCAGGCCAATTCGGAAGACCGAATGCCCTCGCCTGCGGGGTCCATTAGAGCGCCCGCCCGTAACTAAGTTGTTAATGCCCGCCCCGCTTCGGCACGTTCTGGCGGCCGGACGGCGCTATTTACGGGGTGAAGAGGTTCTTCTAAACCTCAAGGAACCGTCGCCCAAACCGCAGTTGCTGCACCGTGACCCCCTCGCTCCGTATTCTCCATTGCTTGAGGGCGCCAATCGGGGGCCTGTTCCGGCACGTCCACGATCTGGTGAAGGGCCAGGCCGAGCTTGGGCTTCAGGTCGGCGTCATCTGCGACTCCGAGACCGGCGGGGAGAACGCGGCGCGGGCGCTCGGGCGCTTGACGGATTTCTGTACGCTCGGCGTGGCGCGCTGCCCCATGCCCCGGCAAATCCGCCCCGGCGACTTCGCGGCATACCACCGGGTCAAGCGCCTTGCCGCCAGCCTCGATGTCGATGTCCTGCATGGGCACGGCGCCAAGGGCGGCGCCTATGCGCGGCTTGCGGCGCGCGCGCTCCAGCGCAAAGGCAGGCGCGTCGGCGCCTTCTACACCCCGCATGGCGGCAGCCTGCATCATGCGCCGACCACCATGACCGGCCGCATCTACGTCAAGGCCGAGCGGAAGCTCGCACCTCTCACCGACGGCCTCATCTTCGAAAGCCTGTTCGCCGCGCGCCGCTTCAGCGAGTTCATAGGCAAGCCCGCCTGCCCGGTCTGCATCGTGCCGAACGGCCTATATCCGCATGAGTTCTACGAGCCGAGGCTGGCCGATGATGCCGCCGATTTTGTCTTTGTCGGCGAGCTCAGGCCGCTCAAGGGCGTCGACATCATGCTCGCGGCGCTCGCCGCTCAGCGCACCGTCTATCCGGCGACAGCGGTGATCGTCGGCACCGGCCCTGACGAGGCCGACTTCAAGCGGCTGGCGCAAAAGCTCGGGATCGAGACCATGGTGAGCTTTGCCGGCTCGCTTCCCGCCAGAACCGCCTTTGCCCGCGGCCGCTGCGTGGTGGTGCCGTCGCGGGCGGAGTCCTTTCCCTACGTGGTGCTCGAGGCGGCCGCGGCGCAAATGCCGCTGATCGCCACCGAAGTCGGCGGGATTCCGGAGATCGTTGAAGGCACCGACACGCCCCTGATCAGGCCCGGGGACATCGGCGCTCTCGCCCAGCAGATGCGGGCGTTCCTCGCTCACCCGAAGCCGTTTCTCGGCCGCGCCATCCAGTTGCAGAAACATGTGGCCAAGCGGCTCACGGTGGAGCGCATGACGCGCGAGATCCTCGACTTCTACATCTCGGCGCTGGGCGACGTTCCAGCGGCGAAGCCTGTTTCAGCAAAATCAGCCTCTTGAGGCTGCGCTCTCACCTCACGCCTGAGGATCGCTGCCGGAGTCATTTCTCCAAGCCACAAGAGCGGCGCCGGCAACGTTTTCGAAGCGATAAACGACGAGCGTCCTTGAAACTTTCTAGGGCGCTGATTAGCTGAACATAAGACGGTGGGCACCGTTCGGGATGATGCGCTATGAAGCGGCTGCTCCTGTCTGCGTGCCTGGTCGGCGTCGTGTTCGCCGGCTACCCGCCCAAGTTCCCACAGACCAACCAAGCCACGCCTGCCACGACCTTGCCGCTCGAGGCAGAGCGGGGTGTGACCATTGTTCCGAAAAACCGGAACGTGCAACGCGTCGCCTATCGTCCTTCGGCAACCGACGTTTCACAACCGGCCACCCTAAAGGGGTCGCCGCTCGCGCCGACCGTCGAGGCGATGTTTGAGCCTGCGCTGCCGCAGACTGCTGAGAGCAAGGATGAAAACCGGGACGAAGTCGCCGACCAAAACGCCATGTGGGTCAAGGTGATCCGCGGGGCCACGGTGCATAGCGGTCCTTCGGTTTCAGCGCCTGTCGTCTCTTATCTTGCCGTCGGCAAGGAATTGCATCTCGTCGATTCCCAGCAAGACTGGTTCCAGGTCTTCGATCCGGCGACCGGCCAGCGTGGATGGGTCTACGCCAAGTATTATGTCGAGCCGATCGACCGTCCGAGCGGCAAGCGCGTGGTGGCGGTGCAAGAGCCGCAAGCGCCTGTCGAAGCGGCGCCGGCGCCAGTCCAGGTAGCGCCATCGAAGGCCGTGCGCCGCGTTCTGCAGCAGCCGCAGTTCCTCGCTCCGCCGCAGGTCCAAGTGGAGAGAGCTCAGCCGTCCCGGCCGTGGCTCCGAGACGACAGTGTGGCAAGCCTGCTGGACAGGGCCTTCAGGCGCTAGCATACCGCCTCACTCCAAGCTCACGATCCTGTGCTAGCCTCAGGGCATGGCACTGCTTGTCGCGCTCCATGTCCTTGCGGCGGTCGTCTGGGTCGGCGGCATGTTCTTTGCCTACATGGTGCTTCGCCCGGCCGCAGGGCCGCTCGAGACGGCCGAGCGGCTCGCCCTTTGGCATCGTGTCTTCGGCCGCTTCTTCCCATGGGTGTGGGCGTGCATCGTCCTTCTGCTGATCAGCGGCTACGGCATGCTGTTCCACTCTTTCGGCGGGTTCGCGGGCGCCCCGCTGCATATCAACATTATGCAGGGCATCGGCATCGCGATGACGCTCTTGTTCTTGCATCTGTTCTTTGCGCCTTGGCGCCGTTTTGGCCATGCCGTCAGAAGCAAAGCCTTCCCCGAAGCTGCCAAGGCGCTCGGTCAGATCCGCCGCATCGTGGCGATCAATCTCGCGCTCGGCATCGTAACGGTGGCCGTTGGCGCGAGCGGCCGGTTCTGGTGAGCTCAGTGAGGGCCGGAGGGGACGGCTCACATTTCAAGTTCGTCGATCATCCGGTCGGCGCGACGTAAACGTCCACTTAGCTCGCGACCGAGGTTCGCGAGCAGCTTGATGGCGATCGCGGGAGCCTCGCTGGAGAGCGCGGCGAATTGTGCCTGGCTCAATGCATAGGATATGAAATCGTCGTCAGCGACGATCGATGCCGAGCGCGGGCCCGCATCGAGGATGGCGAGCTCGCCAAACACGGTTCCGGGCGCAAAGGTCACAAGCCTGATATCACGACCAGTGGGCTGATGGATAAAGGCGCTGGCCGTTCCTCTGGTGACAATAAAGAGATCGGTGCTGCTGTCGCCCTGGTGGAAAATCACTCCGCCCTTTGGGTGCGCGACGCGGGTGAGGCGTGCCTTCAACGCAGCTATGTCGCCAGGATCGAAGTTATATAGGACGCCAACCTGGTCGAGAGGCATCTCCTCGACAGGCAGAGGCTCATCCAGCACATCGCGCAGGAGATTATCCTCCGCCCACTCGATCGCCCGATCCACGTCTTCGAAGACCTGATTGGCCGAGACTTTCTCCAAAACGCCAAAATCGCTCAGCCTGGACATTGCATCGCTGCGATTTGAAAGCACGAGACCCAAGCGACTTCCCTTGCGCGTAAGGTCGGTTTGTATGTCCAGGATGATGCGAGCTCCGGTGCCGTCGATCTCGCTGACGCGGCGGAGGTCAAGAATCAGTGAGCGAGTTTCCTGTCGAGTCGCGGCTGCAATCTCATCGATGAGCCGTTCGCCGGTCCCGAAGAACAGGGCGCCTTGCAGCTCCATGACCAGGATGGAGGCGCCGTAGCGTTCGAGCGCCTGCGTTTCCCTGGCATCGCGCGACCTTCGCGAGCTTATGGAATGGCAACGATAAGTGCGGCGGATGATGGAACGGCTCATGCGCACGACGAACAACATCACAGCGATGATGGTCCCGAGAAAAACGGCGAGCACGATATTCACGGTAATCGACAGCACCGCGACCAGCACGACCACCAACAGGTCGATAGTGAGAAATCGCCTTTGGCCGCCCGAACTCATCCCTATGCGTTTTATGAGTTGCATCGACCATGGATCGAAATGCTGGATGGCGACCACCATGATGACCGCCGACAGAGCGACCCGCGGCAAGAGCGTCATGATCGGGAACAGTACCGTGAACGCGAGCAGGATTGCGGCTGCGTTCACTAGAACGGAAACTGGAGTTCGGCCGCCAAAGGCGCGGTTAGTGAGGGTGGGGCCGATATTGATCCCGCTGGTGATGCCTCCGAAGGAGGCGGCAACAACATTGCCGATACCCAGCCGAACCAGAAGCCCATCTGCATGCGCCCTCGCGTCGCCAGGTTGGCTCACGAGTTTCGCGCAAAGTAGTGCGTCCATGGAGGCGATGACAGCAAGAGCCAGCCCCCCGCCCAGCATGGTCGGCCACAGCTGGAAAAGCATGCCGGTGTGCATAAGGTCACCGACATTTCCCCAAGGAGTGAAACTGAGCGCGTCTTTGGCAGGCTCGCCGATAACCGACCCGAGATGACCGCGCAATCCGAGGGCGATGAGCGCATAGTAGGCACCCGTTCCCGTGGCGAGACCGACAAGGAGCGGTGGCACTCTGGGAATGATCTTTCGAGAGTTCCACATCACCGCGAAAGTGAGCGCGGCGAGTAGAACGCTCAGGGGCTTGATTGTGCCGGGATGGCTCAACACGAAAGTGAATGGCCTCGTCTCATCGAAACCGCTCACATTGGCCAACTGCACCAGAAACAGGAGCGCCGCCGCCGTGGTCTGGAAGCCAGCCACGACCGGGTGAGGCGTGAATTTGAGCAGCGTCCCGACCTTGATTGCTCCAAAGAGAGCCTGGAAGAGACCACCCAGGAGGATTGTCGAGAAGAAGACTAGGAGGATCAGCGCTACGCTTGGTGCTTGTAGTGCGGCCGTTTCGGAGTGGACCAGGCCATATAGAAACGCGCCGAGGAAAAACGTGCTGATGATCCGCGGCGCGTACACCGTCGGCGTTCTATCGCCAAGGACGACACTGGCGATTGCAACGGCGAATGCAGTGTAGAGGCCAGCCAATGCGCCGTTGGCAAAATACCTGTCGCCCAGGGATACAAGGGCGAACATTCCGTAACCCATGGCCAATGGAATAGCGACTGCCGCGGACACCAGCCCGCCGATGACATCGTCGCGGACATTTGATCGCCAAGCATGCAGCATCGGTCGCCACGAGCGAATTGTCGCGCTCCCTTTTTACCTGCCGGGCTTACACGCGCAATAGCTCAAATGTTGTAAAGCATTCATAGCGGGCCGGACGTTCTCCCGCATTGGCCCTAGTGACTTAGACCGACCATCTTGCTTTGGGCTTTTGCTTGGAGCGAAAATTACGACGCATTGGCATACCTAGCCGATATCGGCTATGCTTTCGCACTTCCGGCTTATTCCGCTTGCAACTCGAAATATTGGGAGAACGCCCATGAGATCATATTGGTCACGCGCGTCCGCAAGGATTTGGGCTTTCTTTTCTATGATTGGTGTCGTCTTTGCGTCCATAGTACACAAGAGGCGGTCAAACAGACATTCTTCGCCACCTCTCTAGCGGCCGCTGCTGTGCTTCGGGCTTAACACGATATCGGCGGCGCTCGATATGTGCGGAGTTGTCCTAGCGAAGCGCCCTCGCCAGTGGGAAACTACCATGGCCAACAAACAGAACTTTACTCGCGAGGAATGGACCAAGGTTTTGGAAAGCCCGATGGTGGTTGGTGTGGCCGTTTCAGCTGCGGAGCCGAGCGGCCTTTGGGGCACGCTCAAGGAAGCCGCTGCAAGTAGTTCGGCCTTAGCTTCGGCGAAACTCGACACCCATTCCAACGAGCTCATCAAGGCAGTCATCGCTGACTTTGAGACATCGGAAGGAAGGTCTGACATTCAGAAGGCAATGCGCGAACGCTTTGCCGGTGCAAAACCGGATGACTGCGTGCAGCGCTCTCTCGCAAGTCTGCGGGAGGTTTCGGCGATCCTCGACGCCAAGGCACCTGACGATGCAGCGGCGTTCAAGGCCTGGCTGCGCAACATCAGTCAGAAGGTAGCCGAGGCCGCTGTGGAGGGTACCTTCCTCGGCTTTGGTGGCGTGCGCGTAAGCGATGCCGAAACAGCCACCCTTCGCGACATCGCCAAGGCCCTAGGCGTGGCCTCCTAAGCTCTTTTTGGCTCTTGCCGACCTCGTGCGGATGCCGCAATGGGCTCCAAGGCTCTCATGAGCGGCGGGGGCTTCCAAGGAGGTTCGAGCATGACAACGGATAAGGGGCAGACTTGGCTCGCGTTGGAGTTGGCCGCCTTCGTCACTCTGTGCGCGGTAACGATGCCGCCCAGCGGGAATGCGGCCGAGGGCACGAGCCTTTGGCCCGTCTATGAGCAGGCGTTGAAGGGCGCAAAATATGTCGACCTGACCCACACGATCACGCCGAACATCCCGGTGTGGGCAGGCTTTGCCCAATCCACCTTCGCGCCGGCCAAGGCCGGCACTGACAGCGAAGGATTCGCCACGAAGGGTGAGGTTTACACCTACGCCAAGCATGGGTTCGAGGCGACGGAATATGCGCTCAAGACAGACCAGCTCGGAACGCAGCTCGACCCGCCCGCCCATTGGGCGCCGGAATATCCGGCGATCGATGAGCTGCCTGCGACGTACGCCATCAGGCCGCTCGTGGTCATCTCGATCGTCGACCAGGTGAAGGCGAACCCGAATTACGCTCTTCAGGTCGCCGATATCGAGGCCTGGGAGAAGAAGCAT
Organism: Methyloceanibacter sp.; assembly: GCF_050728395.1. GTDB lineage: Bacteria > Pseudomonadota > Alphaproteobacteria > Rhizobiales > Methyloligellaceae > Methyloceanibacter. The sequence goes on along the minus strand of NZ_JBOHJB010000018.1, from coordinate 26,976 downwards.
GGCCGCATCCCGGAAGGCTCCGTGGTCTTCGTCCGCTCGGACTGGTCGAAGGTCTGGCCCGATCCGAAACTTGCCACCTTGAAGGAATTCCCAGGTGTCGGGCTCGACGCCCTCAAGTTCCTGCACGAGGAGCGCAACATCCTGCTCCACGGCCATGAGCCTCTCGACACGGACTCGACCCCGACCCTCGAGGGCGAACAATGGCTGATGCATCATGGCTTCGCGCAGGCCGAAGGCGTCGCCAATCTCGATCAGGTGCCGGAGACCGGGGCGCTGGTCATCATCGGCTATCCGAAGTTCGGCGGAGGCCTTGGCGGGTACGCACGCTACATTGCCGTCTGCCCGCCGGACTGGCCCCATGGCGCAACCATCGGCCATAGCGATGCGCCGCTGCCGAAATCCGAAAAGCCCTTGCACTACGATGCTGCCGCCGGCATGCGCGTGCGGTAGGCCGGCCTGGCTAGATCGACCCTGCCATCAATCGGCTCCCTCGAGCCGTTTACGAAGTTCGGTGCGAAGCAGTTTGCCATTGGCGTTTCGAGGCAAATCGGACACGAACACAAATTTGCGCGGTCTCTTGTGTGAAACGAGCCGCTTGCGGCAGTGAGCGTTGAGCGTGGCTTCGGTCAACTCGGGAGAGGAAACCACGAAGGCGGCAATCTCTTCGCCCTCACGCGACTTGGCGAAGCCCACCACGGCGACATCCTTCACGCCTTCAAGCTCTGCCAGCGCGGCCTCGACCTCCGATGGATGCACATTGACGCCGCCGCGGATGATCATGTCCGAGCTCCGTCCCATCAGCTGGAGAAAGCCCTCACCGTCCACTGCGCCGGTGTCGCCTGGATAAGCCCAACCGTCCTTGATCTGGTCGCCGGAGTCGCGGGCAGCGCCATAGATGTCGCGCGCCACGGCCGGTGAGCGCACGCGGATGGCACCAGCCTCGCCGACCGGCAAAGGCTGATCGTCCTCACCGACGATTTCCAGGGTCACATGCGGCAGCACGCGGCCGACCGTCTCCGGCCTCGCGTCGATATCGGCGCCGTACAGCACGGTCATGCGCCCTGCGAGGCTCGAAGCGTAGCCCTCGACAAAATGCCGGCTGAGCCTTGCCCGCGCCAGGCGCTTCTCATCCGGAAGGATGGGAGCGCCAAAGCAGTAAAGCGAGTCGAGGGCCGGGAAGAGATAGGTCCCGTCCGGCGCCGGCGCCTCGAGCAAAGCGCGCAAGATCGTCGGCACCACGGCAAGCGAGGTTGCGCCTCTGGAGTGGACCGCCTCGATCAGCTCGCTGGCGCTGAACAAGGGTGGGTAGAAGTAGATCGTCGCTCCGTCGAGCAGCTGGCTCAGAATGTGGTTGCGCGAGCCGGAGAAGGAGATCGGGATGACGCTGATCAGCTTCCCATGCGGACGCCTCCGCCCCAGCTTGATGTTGCTCTCCAGCCTGAACAAAAGCTCCTCATGTCCGAGGACGATGCCGAGGGGGCGGCCGGTGGTGCCCGATGTCAGCGAGATGATGGCGGGCGCGCCACCGCTCTCCTCAAAGAAGGGTTCGGCGTCGCGCTTGGCGATGGCGTCGGCCCAGCTGCTGTCGACGAGGATGGAGGTAAAGGGCGCCTGCGATATCTGCCGGTCTCCAAGGATGGCGGAAAGTTGAAACTCGCCTGCAAGCTGTCCCTGTTCATCGGGCTTGGAGCGAAAGTCGATGGGCACCGGCACGGCGCCAAGCATCCACAGCGCTACCATGGCAACGACGGATTCGCCGCCGTCGCGAAGGGCGATGCCGACCTTGCTTCCGGGCCTCACGCCGCGATGGCGAAGCTCGCGCGCGCTTCTCGCGGCGCGGCCAATCAGTTCACCGTAGGTAAGGGTGAGGCGCGAGGAGACGATCGCCGCGCTGCCCGGCCAGCGGGCCGCGAGCGCGATGAGGGTCTTGGCGATATTGCCCTGACCGGCCGAGGTGCGGGCTTGCGCCGTGCTTTTGCTGTGAACCGAGGCCGGGGCGCCCCTCTGCTTCGCTCCATATACGGTTTGCGGCCGGGTGAAGAATTCAACATCGAATTGGCCATGCTCCGGCGGCCCGAGGCCAGAGGCCTTCCAGCCGCCGAAGGGCGCGTCAACCATAGCGTTTGCGGTGGCCTGGTTGATCTTCAACATGCCGGCCTCGGCCTCGTCGAGAAAGCGGCTTACGACCTCGTCCGAGGTGGTGAACACCGCGGCCGCCAGCCCCTGCCTCACGCCGTTGCAAAGGCTGATGGCAGCATTCCAGTCTGAAGCCTTCTGCACCACGAGAACTGGCCCAAAGGTCTCCTCCTGGACGATATTTGCCGCCGGCTCATCGCAAAAGATGATTGTCGGCGGGTAGAACTTTCCGCCATGCGTACCGACGGATCGCGGCTCGCTACCCAATGGCAGCAGCGGGGCGTCGCAATAGGACGCCGCGCGCTGGACGAGCGCCGCCACGCGGTCGCGATGGGCGGTGCTGACCATGGGGCCGATGACAGTGCCGGTCTCTGAAGGATCGCCCCATTTCAAGGCAGCAGTTGCCTCGAGCAGCAGCGGCATGAACTCTTGGCGGCAATCGTCGTGCACGATGACGCGGCGGTTGGCGGTGCAGCGCTGACCCGCCATTTCGAAGGCGCCGGCCGCGACGGCGCGCGCCGCTTGCGCAAGATCCGCGTCGGGCCAGATGATGGTGGCATTGTTGCCGCCAAGCTCGGCCTGGAGCGGAATGTGCCGTTCTGCGCAAATATCCTGCGCCGCGCGTCCGGCGGCGAGCGAGCCCGTGATCGTCACCGCCCCGACGCCGGCTTCGCGCATCAATGCCTCGCCTTCGCGCGGGCCGCCTTCGAGCAGGCCGATCAATCCCTCGGGCCAGCCGGCTTTTCCGAGGCATTGCAGCAGTGATCGTGAGATCTCCCGCGCCTCGGGCGCGGGCTTCCATACCACGCCATTGCCGAACACCATTGCCGGAACGATCTTGCCGAGAGGGATATAGAGCGGGTTGTTCCAGGGCGTGATCGCCGCGACAACGCCATGAGGGCGCCGCCGCGCGAACCAGGCGGGATTGGCCGCGATGGTCTCGTCGCCGGACTTGGCGCGGCGGGCAATGGCGTCGAGCATGTCGATGCAATGCTGCAGCTCGCTGCGGCCGAAACGGATCGGCTTGCCGACCTCGGCCGCGATCAGAGCCGCGAGCGATTCGGCTTCCGCCGTGAGGGCAGCGGCCAGACGGCGCACGAGATGGACACGCTCCGCAAGGGGCGTGTTGCGCCAGTCCCTGGCGCAGGCCCACGCCGCGGCGACAAGCGGTGACGCTGCCGCCTGGTCCTCCTCGGGTAAGTGCGCATTGCGAGCCGTTGGTCTTGCCGCGGCCTCTGCCATCAATTCACACCTTGCCGGCAATCCGGAAGCCGCGCGTGTCCATGATCTCCTCGGCACGCCCGGCGATACGGCGCCCCATCTCACGCGTTCCCACGACGCGGCAGCCAGGGATGGCTACGTCCTCGGTACGCCAGCCCTCGCGCCACACCGAACGCACCGCCTCTTCCATAATATCAGCCTCGTCGTAACGCCCGAAGGTCTCCCGCAGCATCATGGAGAAAGCGAAGATCTGTCCTGCGGGGTTCGCCTTGTCGCTGCCCTCAAGGTCAAAACCGGCGCCGTGGTTGGTCTGATACACGGACTTGCCGTCCTCCGAATAATTTCCGGAGAAGGACGCGCCGCGTGAGCCGAGCAAAATGGCGCCGAGATCTGCAATCACGTCGCCGAACAAGTTCGGCGTGGCGATGACGTCGAACGTCGCTGCGCGCTGCAGCAGCCAATAGGCCATCAGATCGATGCCAACGAATTGCAGGCGCACGCCATGTTCCTCGGCGGCCTCATTGGCGCAAGTGCGCCACAGCGCGCTGATGGACGGCAGGCCGGATTCCTTCCAGACCACAGCCATCTTGCCCCGCCGCTGTTTGGCAAGGCGGGCCGAGGCGAGGAGGAAGCGCCTCACCTGACTCTCCTCGTAGTCGAAGTGATGCCTGGCGACCCGCCGGCCGGGTACGCTGCCGTCCTCGCTCCATTGACCTTGATAGATGCCGCCGCAATTCTCCCTGGTGATGAGGATGTCGAGCCCCTGCACCACCTCAGGCTTGAGCAGCGAAGCGTCCTGTGCGCTGAGATCGCTTTGCAACGGGCTGATCTTGAAGAACAGGTCGAAGTGCTTGCGCAGATCGTAGACGAAGCGTCCGCCGTAAGGTCCCTGAATGACGGCCCCGCCGCGTGCGAAGGTCTGCTCGCAAAGGCCGAGGATCTCGTCGGTAAGCGGCCGATTGGTCTTGGCCTCGACGGCGTGGCCGCTGAGGCGCCCGGCTTCATAGACATTGAGCGCGACGCTCCTCGGGCCGACGACGCTCTCCAGGACCTCAAGACCGGCGGCGATCACCTCCTCGCCGACGCCCTCGCCCCACAGCATGCCGACCTCGACCGGAGCGCCCTGCTTGTTCGCTTCAAGCTTGGGAGCATCGAGACAGTCCACCCAGCGCTTTGGACCCGAGCGAGACCCTTGCGCGGGTTCCGCGACCGGGTCCGGCAGACCGTGTCTATGTTCCACAGAAGCGCCCATTGCATTTACCTGGCGTGTTAGTCGGAAGGGATCAGGCTTCACGAGCGGCGAGGCTCATCGAGCCTATCGAAAGCTCATGCGGCGGCGAGGAGCCCGCATCGGCGAGAGCCTCCTCGAAGATCGACTGCATGAGGGAGGCGGCCTTGGCCGTGCTGATCTCGCCGTGTTCCTCGAACACGAGCCGCGTCCGCCGCCGCGGCAGCAGGTCAGCCAATGAGCTGTCCAGTTCGCGCTCAGGCGAGGCGAGAATTTCGACCGGTCCGTCGAACTTGCGTGGCTTGTACCGCGATAACGCAAACTGAAGCTTGGCCCGCGCCTCCAACGATTGCGGCACGCCCGGCATTTTTGAGCGGCCCCGCTCCTCTTTCGTCAGAAGCTTCTCGCGGAATGACTGTAACGTCTCGGCCGGGTCCTCTCGCTTGGCAGCGATCCGCCCCGCGGCGTCGCGCATCTTTTGCCACAGTGCCTGCGCGCCAAACGGACCAAGCGGGGGCTCGCCGTGCTCGCGTTGCGCCTTCCTCTTTCGCTCCCGTTTCAAGTCCACACCGCGGTTCTTCGGCAAGCTTGGGTCAAGCATCACGAGCTGCGCGATGGGCCTGCCACGCACGGCGAGTTGCGCGGCCATCTCAAGCGCGATCAGGGCGCCAACGCAAAAGGAGACGATCAGGATCGGCCCTTGCGGATGGCGCTCGACGAGCTGTGCGACATAGACCGCGGCAATGTCCTCGATCCGGTCATAGCTTTGTCCGCCACGAATGCCTGGGAGCTCGAACACATGGAACTCCTGGTCCTCTCCGAAAACCTTGCGGAAGGAGGGCTTGGGCAAGGTGAACCCCACGCGTCCATGAATGAGAAAGATTGGCGGGCGCCCCCCTGCTCCCATTGCCGGCTGACTCGATTTGCCGGAAAGAAACCTGGCAATTTCTCGTGGCGAGCCGTGCTCGAACAGGTCCGAAATTTTGAAGTCCTGCCCGGTCCGTTGGGAAATCTGCTCGCTCAGGACCTCACCGAGAAGCGAATCGCCGCCGACATCGAAAAATTCGTCCGCCGCACCGATCCGGTCGAGCTCGAAAACCTCGGCAAAGACACCTGCGATCAATGCCTCGAGGCTGCCGGCCGGCAGCTCGTAGGGCGTCTGCAGGTCCAGGCTTTCGCGTGCAATCATGCGGTTTTACCCCCCCTTGAGGCAGACTGTCGCACCGGCGAAGCCCCAGTTCAAGATCGGCCCGGCTGGGCGCCGGTTTTCGCGGCCCTAACCGGCCCCTTCAAGAGCGCCACATTTCTCTTAGGGATAGTGGATTGGCCTCGCCATGAGGAGTCTCGTTGTGGCATTTCGGCGACATTCACGCAGCCCGGTTCAATGTCTGATTGCGAGCCGTTCTGACCGCTACCGCCAGCCCCGGCGTTCTTTCCGACCGTAGGTTAGGAAATGTTCGTAGGGATCGACCTCGTGCTCGAAGAGATCAGGGTACGACAAGACGTAGAGCACAGGATCGAAGTCTATCGGTATGCCGCTCGCTTGCCGATGGGGCGAGTTGTCAATCTTCTGTTTGATGCGAGCGAATTTGCCGACTTCCGGCTCTTCGCCCCGTAACACCTTGATCTGAAGCTCCGGTTTGTTCTCGGCGCTGAACATGCCGGTCATGCGCTTTACATCGAGCAGCCGCAGCCTGCTTACCGGAACTCCCCGCGTTAGGGCATAGTCGCCCGGAGGTGGTTTCGCATCGCCGGGGTAACTCTTCGGCCGCAACGAAATCTCCACCCACCGACCGAACAAAGCGCGGCTCGGGATCAGCACGCAATACGCGAAAGCCGCGATCCGTCCCTTAAGGTCAATCGCCGCAAGAAATGTACCGTTGGCAAAAACATGGATGTGGGCATGCTGGCTCACAAGGAACTGCTCCGCCATGCTTAGGACAAGCAGGTGGTCGCCCGAGTGACTAAGCGGGATCAGCAATCTCGCATCGGCGCCACCATCGGTCCAGAAGCTGTCCCGGTCAGGCTCTCCCCAGCCAGGTCCGGCGAGCTGATCGACGACCGAACAGTCGCTGAGATCGAATTCCTCCTGGCGCGGCGCGGGTCCGGTCAACGGCTTCGATAGCGGCCCGGCCAGTCTGATCAGCCACCGTTCAAGCTTCGCGTTGCGGCCTAGCGACCGCCAAAGCCAATAGAGAGCGGGACGGTCAAGCAGCGCCGTCTGTGGATGTGACCGGATGCGAGGGCTAACGGCTGACGACACTGTTGCCCGCGCCGGACCCCTCATCTCGGCCGGCACAATGTCGGAGAGACCAGCTTTTGCGAAAACCGAGAGAAGATCGTCGAACGCTTCGAGCAGATCCGCCCTTCTCAGCAAGAGAAGTAGCCTCTCCTTCCCACAGAGTGGCAGTAGCGCCGCGGCGTCCACGACGGTTTGCAGCGCATCGGCATGAGTTCCGACAAAACCGTGATGTATCGACGAGAGCAAAGCGAATTCGGGACTTTGCAACAATAGCTTCCGCCCATTGAACTCGACCTGCTCCCCCGTCGCCCACATTTCCTTGGCAAGCCAATCCTCGGAGGGTGTTCCGCCAAGCCGCCAATGGAGATCTAGCTCGGCCCGGTCCTTGTAAAAGTTCCAGCTGTCCCGGCGCATGCGGCTTCGATGCAGGAGCGACAATCGTGTCAGGCCAAATGCGGGCGTCCAGCCGGCTTCGACGAGCACCTGATAGGCCTTGTCCAGAGCGTCCGCCGGAACGTGGAAGTCGACGTCGAACAGAGACCGCGAAGACCAGGCGCCGAACCTGATGCAGATCGCCATGCCCTTGGTGAGCATGACAGGTGAATGCCGGCCAAGCTCCTCGAGAGCGGGGAGCGTTGCCCGCGCCAACAAATTCGTTCTGGTAAAGTTGGCCTTGGCCTTTCCGCGGAGCTTCGGCGGCAGGCAAAGCTCCGGCGCGATACGCGTGAGATTCCCGTGAACTGCCGTGAGCAGGCGCAACTCCGGACGCGGCGCGTCCTCAAGCGCAATCTGTGCCGTCCACGCCTTCCAACTTGCCGCGGCGAGTACAGGATCTCGATGGAGGGCAGCCTTGAGCAGCAGCTCCTCGCGCTGGGAAATAGGAAGCGCCGTCATGAGCGCGTTCGCCGATGGTGGTCCCGAATGACGCGCAGCAGATCGCGGCGTGCATTCGGTCGGTCACGGCTGCCAAGGTTGCTGCCGTGGATTCGGCGAAGCAGCACGAGCCTGTCCAGGATCTCGAAGCGCAGACCCAGCGCTTCGGCCCGGCTCATCCAGTCGACAATTCCGGCATGCGCCACGTCGGTTCGGAACGCACCGATGCGGTCAACCGAGGCGCGCTTGATGAGGAGCGAACCGAGAAGCCTGGCGGGTTGTGGTGTGTTGATAGGATTGAGCCGCTCATCGGTGTTGACGACACTTCCGAACACGTAGTCGGTGCCGAGATCACGCTCAATGGCTTGAATCATTGCAATGAGACGGTCGCTGGGCCAGACATCGTCGCAATCGAGGAACGCAAGATATCGTCCGCGCGCAAGCCGGATACCGTGATTTATCGCGGCGCCAATACCAAGCGCCGGTTGCGAGACGACAACGGGCGAGAAAGAATGCTTGCGGGCGCTGTGGGCGGAATCATCGGTTGACCCATCGTCGATGACAATCGTCTCAAGATCCGTGAACTCTTGCGCCGCGATGCTGTCCAAAGCCTCGTCGAGAAATCTCTCGCCGTCGCGAACGCAAACAATCACGGAGACAAGAGGTTGCTCGGGCATTGCTAGACCGTCTCCAGCAGCCGGGCGATTGCATCTGGCACGGCATCAAGGTCGGTACCGAGTTCGAGATGAAAAACTGGAACGCTCCGCACGAGCTGCATGATAAGCCGTGGCGTAGCGGATGTTCCGCCCAGCAATCCCAAAATCGTGCTTGGCAAGATTGCTCGGATGGCCTCGGCATGCGTTCCGGGAAGGGTCCTCGTCCCGCGCTCGGTGCCAAACCGCGGCAAGAGGATGGCCGCGAGTTCAGCGGAGTGCACCAACGTCAGGTCATTATCTTCGAAGAACATGATTCCCTTCTTGTCGGGAAGTTCATGCGGATTCACGATCAGCGGTTCGAGAGCGGGCAGAAAGTCAAGCGTCGGGCGCCAGATCTTTGCCGTCCTATAGACCATGTGGATCGTGGCTTTACCGGGCTCGACTGCACAGTAGTCGTCGCCAATGTAGCCGAGGCCGGCCAGCGCGCTGGCAAGAACAGTCGTGGTCTTACCGGCTCCGCCCTGGCCTGCGAGCAAGGCGGCTTTGCCCCCCAGGGCGACGGCCGCGCCGTGGACCAGCTGCATCTCATGTAGATTGCACTGCCAAGACAGGACGGTGCGAAAGGGAATCGCCGTGACCCAGGTGGAAAGCGCTGCGATGCTGGGAAACCAAGTGTACGAGACATCGTCGGCAAAGTTGTAAACGCTGAGAGAGTTCGTACCGGTGTCGAACGCGCACCGTATCCGATGATCGGAGAAACCGCCGATAAGTCCGAATTGCGTTTGGTCGGCCGGTCCCCACGGCGGATTTGGCGGGAGCTCATCTTCACCGGTCCCGTCCCAAACCAATAGCTGATGCAACGAGGTGGAAGGGCCCCGATCGCCTCGTCCCGGCGCCGTTCTCGGAAAAGCGCGACCGAGCCAACGACCTCTGTCTTCGCTAGGCCCGACGAGCTGAAAGCGCAGGTCGCCGATACTGAAAACTTCGCAGCGCGATCCGACCTTGGCCAAAACGTAAGACGCCCGTCGCGCTACAGCCGCGGCGAACGCTTCGGTCTCGATTATGCTTTGTGCGGCGTGGCTACCGGCCATCCAGCTTCGCCGACGTCGTGAACAGGATCGAACCGGAGCAGGTCCCACATATCCAGATATTCATCGAAATGGGGTGCCGTCCAATCGCCCCGATCGACTGCCGGCAAGGACAGCGCCGTCTCGGTCGCGGACGGCATATCGTGGGTCAGCACGATACCGGCCTTTACCAGGGATGCGACACAGGCTTCGATGTCGCGCGACACCGCGCTCTCGTCATATTTGTAGGTCGAGGCCAGAAGCTTCGTCGCTTCCTCGGTCGAAGCGCCTTGGCAGATCAAGGTCCAGAGATCGGAGGCGGTGCCCGAGCCGGAATAATAGGCGGCGCTGGCCAAGTTTATGATGATGACCTCGTCGTTTAGCCGCTCGTGGGAAATGTTCTGCGTATCGACCAAAAATCGCATTCGCTAGAACCCGAAGTTTGCGGGATTGCCCTCGCGGCACGCGCGGTAAAGCATCATATAGCGCCCCACACACTCGTCCAGGCTGAATTTCTTCTGAGCCAGGCGTCTGGCGTTGTGGCCAAATCTTCGACGCAGATCGCCGTCACCCAAGAGCTGCATGACGGCAGAGGCGAGCGCGCCCACGTCGTCGGGTGGCACGAGCAGGCCGGTCACCCCATTTTCAACTGCTTCGGGCAGGCCCCCCCTGTCGGTCGCGACGCAAGGAATTCCCGCATGCGCAGCTTCGAGAGCAACAAGCGGCAGTCCTTCCAGCATGCGTGAGGGTATCAGGACCAACGAACTCTGGCCGATCTCGTCGCGGGTCTTGGCATGGCTTTGCATGTCTCGGAAATGAACGTGGTCTGCAACGCCGCAGGTTGCGGCAGTCTGCTCAAGATCACGACGAGCCTGTCCTCCTCCGACGATGGTCAGATCGGCTTCAATGCCGCGGGCGCGCAGACTTGCGAGCGCCGCAATGGCAATGTCAAAGCCCTTGTCGTGATGAAGGCGCCCGACGCAGACCAAGCGATGGAAGGGCGGCGTATCTTCCTGCGCGCCGGCCGGAGCGTGAGCCGGCTCGATGCCGTTCAAAATCACGGTCGAAAAGCCAGTCCGGGGCGCGAAGCGGATGGTTGATTCCAGGACCGCACAAGACACCGCTGTTACCGCGTCGGCTTCAAGAAGAAGTTCGCGCACGACGCTAGGAGTTCGATCCGGCTCCAAAGGATTATGCTGCGTTACAATGAGCGGCGGCCGGGTCGACAGCTTCTTCAGGAGGCGGTTTATGAACCAGGCGCCGGTTTGCGTGGCCGCGTGGACGTGAAGAAGATCGGCGGCCTCTATCTCAAAGATGTGACTTAGCCGATGCATCGATCGAAGCAGGCCCGACGACTCTCGAGCTTCAATCGCACGTGAGAAGTGTAGCCGATGGACCGGAATGCCGTTGATGACCTCGCGCTCGGGGAGGTCTCCGGGACGGTCGGTCACGACTACGGTCTCTATTGACCGTTCTCGGAACTGCTGGGAGAGCGTGTCGACGAGAATCTCGATGCCACCGACAATCGGCAAGTATTGTGGGGCGAACGCGAGCACCTTCATCGGACCTGCGCCTTCGGAAGCCTCAGGATCACAACGATGGTTTCATGACCGACTGTACGGGGCAAGATCCGCCGCGAACTTCAGGAGTTACGGAGTCGAATGTCGGCTAGTGGCGCTTCAGCGAGATTGACGGGGCGTGTTTCAATGTCCGATCGAGACCCCCTCTCCGGACATCAGCATGTGGCCCGCTCATGTCTGCCGCATGACTCGACGCAGGCATCGGCAAGTCCGCCACGCCTCGGGAGAAAGCAATTGTTTGGGAGAAATGGTCGGAGCGGGGAGATTTGAACTCCCGACCCCCGGTCCCCCAGACCGGTGCGCTAACCGAGCTGCGCTACGCTCCGACGCTGGAAATCAACCAGTTTGGCGAAGACGGGGCAAGCACAAATCAGGAATTGCCGCCCGTTTGCCGCCGGCGCCGCGATGCGCGTCTGCCGTTCTGGGATGTCGAGGGCCATCAGAGCATGAATGGCCCGACCGAGTGACGATCAGGAATTCAGCAAGCCGATTGCGCGAGCCCTCTGATAGGCTGCCTTCCAGATTGCCCGATCGGCAGCCGCTCAAGTTGCGCTAGCTTTATTCGTGCGACTAGGATCGACCAAGCTTCTTGTTATGGAGACGGTAATGTCCACAACGGTGATGCGGCAACTGGCACTTTTCCTCTTGGCTGGCTTTGGCGTCATCCTGACATCATTCACCACTGAAGCCAGAATCTGTCTGGTAACCGGGAATGCAGCCATCTTGGTAGCGAACCAAAACTATAAGGACGGGATTTCCGATCTCCAAAATCCTAAGAGGGATGTTGAAGCGGTCGCGAGCGCCTTTAAGAAGCTCGGATGGGCTCGACAAATCGAATTTGATCTTACTCGCGATCAGTTGCTCAAACTCCCGATCAGTGTTTGTGAACCGGATGTGCTCCTATTTTACTACGCGGGAGAAGGCGTGACGGTCGACGGAGTTCCGTATATTGCGCCAACTGACATCGATGCCTCATCGATGAAGATGGCAAAGAAGCGGCTGGTACCCATAACCGCGATTGCACAACAGCTCTCTCGGGTCGCCAATCAGATCATTTTAGTCATCGACGGCACGGCCCTTGACCAAGGGGTGGTGCCCGCTATCGACCGATCACTTGCGGCCCTTCCGAAGGTAAAGTTTGCGTTGTTCTCCGCGGGACCCGGGCAGAATGTGCTCGATCAGATAGCCGGTGAACAGGAGGACATGAGTCCATTCGCCCATGCGTTTGCTGAGGCCGTCGAAAGCAAATGGCCCGATTTGGATGCTGTCATGCTTGAGGTGCGCGACAAGGTTAGTAAGGTCACGAACGGAGCAGAGACGCCGGATTGGTATAGGGCCATCGGAGCAAGCGAGTTGGTTCAAAAGCTGAGCGCAGGTCCACTCGAGGCTGCCGAGCAACCGGCGGTAAGTCCGATTGACAGTCCCACGGAGCCAATGAGTCCGTCGCCTCAGGAGCGCGCGAGCCTCCAAGGCAATACCGGCCGCATCGTCCCGCCGGCGGACTCGGTGGCCCTTGCCGCTTTCAATGCGCTAGACGTCAATTGCGCGCGCTGTCACCAGATCGGAAGACTGACAAGGTCCTCACCTTATGGAGAATTTGGCGACGTTCTGCGTCTTGATGAGATAGCGCGCGATCCGCATTTGATTTCGCCTGGGGATCCGCTGGCCTCGCTGCTCTTTCAGCGCATCCTCTCTGGGGAAGAGCCTCTCGACTGTTCCGTGGATTTCGATTGCGATCACATGCCCACCAAGGAGGAGGTTGCGGCCATTCATGACTGGATCAAATCACTTCCCGCCAGCGAGACCCCCCGCTAGTCCTTCCCGCGCGGCGGAAGGCCTCTGGATCAGCCTTTGGCGCCGACCAGGATCCGGTAGCAATCCTCGAGCTCTTTGAGCACCGAGCCGAGACCTCCAGCGTCAACCTCCTGGGGCTGCTCGGCAAGGCCAGGCGGCTTGCGGAAGCCCCGGTTGTGGGCGGCTTCGGCGGCCACGTCGGGAATTTCACGCTCGACGGTCGGCTTCTTCTCCTCCTCGACATGAGGCCGCTGGTCCATGACGAAACGCGGCCCCTGCTCGCGCAGGATCTTCTGCACGCCCCTGATGGTGTAACCGTCGTCGTAAAGAAGGAATCGAATGCCGCGAAGCAGAGCCACATCCTCGGGCCGGTAATAGCGGCGTCCACCGCCACGCTTCATCGGCTTGAGCTGGGCGAATTTCGCTTCCCAGAAGCGAAGCACGTGCTTCGGGACTTTCAGCTCATCGGCAACTTCACTAATGGTACGAAAGGCCTCGGGTGATTTGTCCACCGCTCAAACTCCCCGCCTTAACTCGCAAGCAGCCTCTAAATATCGTCGCGCCTATTCGGCCGCCTTTCTCCGGGACAGCGCGTCATTGATACGCTGTTTCATGATATTGCTCGCCCGGAACACGAGAACACGCCGAGGCGTAATAGGAACTTCCTGGCCCGTCTTTGGGTTGCGTCCGATCCGCTGCCCCTTGTCACGAATGCCGAAGGAGCCGAATGAGGACAGCTTGACGGTCTTCCCGCGCTCGAGGCTCGACACGATCTCGCGCAGCACAAGCTCCACGATCTCGGCGGACTCGTTCCGAGGCAACCCAACCTTCTGAAACACCGCCTCGGCGAGGTCGGCTCGGGTCAATGTCTTCCCGCTCATCGTAAGACTGCTCCCCCAGGGTCGCGGGACAAACCAAGATGCTAAACGAGCATTCGCAACGCGGTCAATCGCTACAGCAATCAAATTCCTGATATTGCATCATTTTCGAGGGAGGTGTGGCCTCCGCGCGGCAGTTTTCCGCTGAATTCACCAGCGGACCAAGACCGCCCCCCAGGTAAATCCGCCTCCCATGGCCTCCATCAGCACGAGATCGCCCTTTTTGATGCGCCCGTCGCGGCAGGCGGCATCAAGCGCCAGGGGGATGGAGGCGGCGCTCGTATTGGCGTGCTTGTCCACGGTGATGACGATCCGCTCAGGGTCAAGCCCGAGTTTGCGTGCCGCCCCGTCCAGGATGCGCTTATTCGCCTGATGGGGCACGAACCAATCGATGTCCGAGGCCGCGTAGCCGGCCTTCTTGAGGGTCGCGTCGATCACTTCGCTGATTTTGGTGACGGCGTGGCGGAAGACCTCGGGCCCATCCATGCGGACATAGCCGACGGTGCCGGTGGAAGACGGCCCCCCGTCGACGTAAAGCTTGTCGCGATAGCGGCCGTCCGAGCGCAGGCAGGACGCGAGCACCCCCCGGTCGGTGGTCGAGCCGTTCTGCATCTCGGCTTCCACCACGATCGCGCCGGCGCCGTCGCCGAACAGGACGCAAGTGCCGCGGTCGTCCCAGTCGAGAATGCGGGAAAAGGCTTCGGAGCCGATCACCAGTGCCCGGCGGAACTCGCCGCTCTTCAGGTAGTTATCGGCGGTGGTGAGGGCAAAGACGAAGCCCGAGCAGACGGCCTGCACATCGAAGGCGGCCCCATGGGTGATGCCGAGATCGGCCTGGATGGTGACGGCGGTCGCTGGGAAGGTCTGATCCGGGGTGGAGGTGGCAAGAACGATCAGGTCGATGTCCTGAGGGTCCATGCCGGCGTCATCGAGAGCCGCGCGCGCTGCCGCCGTCCCCATGGTGGAGGTGAGTTCGCCCTTGGCCGCGATGCGCCGCTCCTTGATCCCGGTGCGCGTAGCGATCCACTCGTCGGTGGTGTCGACCACCTTGGCGAGGTCCTCATTGGTCAACACCCGCTTGGGCAGGTATCCACCGCATCCCTTGACGACGGTCCGCAACACGCTCACCGGCAGCTACTCCCGAGGCCTCACGCCGCACCATCAAGCTCAAGCTCGGCATGGAAGCGGGCAACGTCGGTGCCCAGCCGCCTCACCACACCGCTCGACGCCATGTCATAGGCCGTATCGACGGCGGAGGCGAAGCCGGTGGCGTCGGTGCCGCCATGGCTCTTCACCACAATGCCGTTCAGGCCGAGGAAAATGCCGCCGTTCAACTGGCGAGGGTCCATCTTCTCCTTCAGCGCGCGAAAGGCGCCCTGCGCCAAAACGGCGCCGAGCCGCGCGAGAAGCGACCGCCTCATGGCAGCACGAAAATATTCGCCGATCTGCTTAGCGGTTCCCTCCGCGGTCTTCAAGGCGATGTTGCCGGTAAAGCCATCGGTCACCACCACGTCGGCGGCGCCATGGCCGATCTCGTCGGCTTCGACAAAGCCGCGGAATTCGATGGGGAGCGGCGTGTCTTTCAGCGCGGCATAGGCGGCCTTGATCTCGTCAAGCCCCTTGACCTCCTCAACGCCGATGTTGAGGAGGCCGACGGACGGCCGCTCCATGCCGAACAGGGCCCTGGCCATGGCCGCGCCCATCAGCGCGAACTCCACGAGCTGGCGGGCATCGGCGCCGACATTGGCGCCGACATCGAGCACGATGCATTCGCTCTCGACCGTGGGCCACTGGACGGCGATCGCCGGGCGGTCGACGCCAGGAATCGTCTTCAAGCAGAACTTGGCCATGGCCATCAGCGCGCCGGTGTTGCCGGCTGACACCGCGGCGTCGGCGCGCCCTTCGCGCACCGCCTCGAGGCTGAGCCACATGCTCGAATGCCTGCGCCCTTTGCGCAGCGCCTGGCTCGGCTTGGCATCCATGGCGACGGCCACGTCGGTGTGCAGAATTTCCGCCTTGGCGGCGAGCGCCTGGTGATGGTTGAGCTCAGCCTCGATGCGGCGCGCGTCGCCGACGAGCAGGAAGCGCGTGTCAGGGTGACGGACAAGAGAGATCGACGCGCCCGCGACGATCACGCTTGGTCCATGGTCGCCGCCCATGGCGTCGAGCGCTATGGTGACTGGAGCAGCCATACGACGGTGCCGTGCCGAAAGGAAAGATGTTGCCGATCCGAGCCCAAGCGGCCGGATGAGCCCCCTGAAGTGGACCCGAACATACTCAAAAGGAACCGAGTGACAACCTGAATTTGACGAGGCGAAATGCCGCCAATTGCCGCTATTTCAGTCGCTTGAGGGCGGCAAAGGGGCTCTCGGCCTGCTCAGGCAGGGCGTCGCCGCCGGCCTCGGACCACTCAAGGCTAGCGCCTTCGCGCTTCGGGTAGGGATCGAGCGCGGTCGCAAGCGTCTCGTAGATCACGGGGCCAAGGTCGATCTTGCCGCCCTCGATCGGCTCGGGCCAATCGAGCATGCCGTGGCTTGCCGCCTCGTCGGGGCTGGAGGCGAGGTCGTCGATCATGGGAGCGGGCCAGAATTCGGCCTCAACCGGGACATCGAGCGCGCTCTCAACCGGTTCGAGCGAGACGACGCAGGTCTGGGTCACGGCCGCTGAGAGGTTGCCGCGCAAGGCAAGGCGACCCTGCCCGCGCCGGTGCAGGCTAAAGGCGAAGCTCAGGCGGTCGAGCGCGGCGAGATCGAGAAGTGCTGCGATCGTCTCCCGTTCTTCCCGATAGACCTCGATCGTCCACCCTTCTCCCTCTTTCAGCTCATCGACGCGGAGCGTCCTTGAAAGTGGCGGAGGGACGATCTCCGGCCCCAGTTCCACGGCCTTCGGCATCTTCCTCATGGTCTCACGCTTGCTTCTGCAAAATCGGGGCCGCCCGCCCGCAAAGACGCAATGTCCTGGCGGGCGAGCGCTTCGATTGAAGCCAATAGATAGGATGCGAGGCGCCCGCTGCTAAGCTCCTCGCTTTCCGTCTCGCCGGGCAGGGAAGCGGCGATGGCGCGCGCGAGGGACGCTTCGCCCGCTGCAAGGGCGGTCTCGTAGTCCTGAAAGAGGCCCTTGCTTGCAGCCGCAACGCGCCGCATCGCCTTGGGCACGCGCAGGTCGCTGACCCCAAGCTCGCGGAGTACGGTCTCCATATCTTGGCTGAAGCGGTCCACGAGCTTTTGGGCGAGCGTCCTCCCCGTTTCGCCTTCATCCTTCAGGCGGTGCAGGACGGCAAAAAGGTGCAGGGCAAGCAGGGTGAAACGCCCCTGAAGCGTGTCCGGAATGCCAAAACTCCGATAGAAAACAGGGAGCCGCGCCTGCGCCACAATCGCGCCATAGAGTTTTTCGGTGGTGCTCGCCTCGGAGCGCCAGCGCATCAGGCGGTCGAGAGGGGTCAAGTCAGGGGGCACTTCTCAGTGTGTTGGCGCTGTCTTGCCGCTTGCGTTTGCACGGGGTTCATCGAGGGTCAGGTCGCGGTGCATAAGGACGAGCCGATCAGCATATGGTCGAAACGGCCTCTCGGTGCCTGCCTTGTGGCAGCCCTTCTTGCCGCCGCGCTCGCCGGCTGCGGCGCCCAGATCGACCGGCATGGCCACGTGTTCATGGACGTCGACCTCGCCCAGGTTCAGCCCGGCATGTCGAAGGACCAAGTGATGACCACGCTTGGCTCCCCCGACACCACGAGCACGGTCGGCGGCGAGGCCTACTACTATATCTCCACCACGCAGAAATCCTATGCGTTCCTCAAGCCCTGGGAAATCGACCGCAAAGTCGTCGCCGTCTACTTCAATCGGCAAGCCACGGTGGACAACGTCGCCCAATACGGGCTCAGGGACGGTATCGTGATCAGATACGCCAAGGACGAGACGCCGGCGCGCGGCAAGGACTTGAACGTGCTCGAGCAGATCTTCGGCAACATCTCGCAACGCAAGATGTTCAAGAATCAAAGCCAGGGCGGCGTACCGGGAAGCATCCCAGGCGGAGGCCCCTAAGCCTCGCAACGCTTGCTCTCAGTGCGCCAGCACCGCGAGCAGCAACAGCGCCACGATGTTGGTGATCTTGATCATCGGGTTGACGGCGGGACCGGCGGTGTCCTTGTAGGGATCGCCGACGGTATCGCCGGTCACCGCGGCCTTGTGCGCCTCAGAGCCCTTGCCGCCATAATGGCCGTCCTCGATGTACTTCTTGGCGTTGTCCCAAGCGCCGCCGCCGGCAGTCATGGAGATGGCGACGAACAGGCCGGTGACGATCACGCCGAGCAGCATGGCGCCGAGCGCCGAGAAGGCAGCGCTCTTGCCGGCGATGGCGTTGACCACGAAGTAGAACACGATCGGCGAGAGCACCGGCAGCATCGACGGCACGATCATCTCCTTGATGGCGGCGCGGGTCAGGAGATCGACCGCGCGCTTATAGTCCGGCCGCTCGGTGCCTTTCATGATACCGGGCTTCTCCTTGAACTGCCGGCGCACCTCCTCGACAATCGAGCTCGCCGCGCGTCCCACTGCCGTCATGGCGATGCCGCCGAACAGATAGGGCAGCAGTCCGCCGAGGAAGAGCCCCACCACAACATACGGATTTGACAGGGTAAAAGTGGGATCGACGCCCTGGAAATAGGGGAACTTGTCGGGGTTGGCGGCGAAAAATTTGAGGTCTTCGGTATAGGCCGCAAACAGCACGAGCGCGCCCAAGCCAGCCGAGCCGATGGCATAGCCCTTGGTCACCGCCTTGGTGGTGTTGCCGACGGCATCGAGCGCGTCGGTGGTCTTGCGGATCTCTTTCGGCATGCCGGACATCTCGGCGATACCGCCGGCATTGTCGGTGACCGGGCCGAAGGCATCGAGCGCCACGATCATGCCGGCGAGCGCGAGCATGGTGGTGACGGCGATGGCGATGCCGAACAGCCCAGCAAGACTATAGGTGATGATGATGCCGGCCATGATCACGAGCGCCGGAAGCGCGGTCGCTTCCATCGACACGGCGAGGCCTTGGATGACGTTGGTGCCGTGACCGGTGACCGAGGCCTTGGCGATGGACTGCACCGGACGATAGTTGGTGCCGGTGTAATATTCGGTGATAACCACGATCAGCGCCGTGATGGTCAAGCCGACCGCCCCGCAGAGAAACAGCGACCAGCCGGTGAAGGTGAGATCGCGAACGGTCATCACCGTGTCGAGGCCGACGAGCCAAGACGTGAGCGGCCAGAGCAGGATGAGGGAAAGAACGCCGGTCGCGAGCACGCCCTTATAAAGCGCGCCCATGATCGACTGGCTCTTGCCGAGCCGCACGAAATAGGTGCCGACGATCGAGGTGATGACGCAGAGCGCGCCGATGGCGAGCGGGTAGACCATCATCGGCATGACGCGGTCGCCGCCGGCGAAATAGATCGAGGCGAGCACCATGGTGGCGACCACGGTCACCACATAAGTCTCGAACAAATCGGCGGCCATGCCGGCGCAGTCGCCGACATTGTCGCCGACGTTGTCGGCAATGGTCGCAGGGTTGCGCGGATCGTCCTCGGGGATGCCGGCTTCGACCTTGCCGACCAGGTCGCCGCCGACATCGGCGCCCTTGGTGAAGATGCCGCCGCCGAGACGGGCGAAGATGGAAATCAGCGAGGCGCCGAAGCCGAGCGACACCAGCGCGTCGACCACTTCGCGCGAACCGGGCTTGAGCTGCATGAAATGGGTGAGGATCAGGAAATAGACCGAGACACCGAGCAGCGCCAGGCCCGCGACCAACAGGCCGGTGATAGCGCCGGCGCGAAAGGCGATGCTCAGTCCGTCGGCGAGGCTCTTGGTGGCGGCCTGCGCGGTCCGCACATTGGCGCGCACCGAGACGTTCATGCCGATATAGCCGGCGGCGCCGGAGAGCACGGCGCCGATGGCAAAGCCGATTGCCTGAGGCAGCCCGAGCAGATAGGCGAGCACAAGGAAGATGACCACGCCGACAATGGCGATCGTCGTGTATTGGCGGGCGAGATAGGCCGCAGCACCTTCCTGGATCGCTGCGGCGATTTCCTGCATGCGCGCGGAGCCCGCGTCTGAGGCGAGCACGGCACGCGTAGTGACGACGCCGTAAACGATGGAGAGAACGCCGCACGCGATGATCAGATAAAGCACTATGGTCATAACGGAATTGTCCCCGGTCGTTTGGTTGAAATGGCAGGAAGTGGGGGAAAGGCGTGCGGCACCAGTAAGGTCACGCTGCCCATCTCGCCCCCGGGCGTGGACTCGGGCCGGAAAATGCCAGGGTTGGGGCGGCGACGCAACCTATGCCTAAGTCCTTGGCAATAAGGGAATAGACGTGGGTGGCCGGCAAAAACCCAGCCGTGGCGGCTGTTTCATGGATTACGCGAAATGCTCAAAGCCGGCGCGGGGGAGCTTGATCTCGCGGCCCTCCCCATCCACGACCGTGACCCCGCTGCCGGCGCCGATCTCACCGATGGCGGTGATCGAGACGCCGTGGTCGTTGGCTTCCTTCTCGAAGCCGCTTGCATGCGAGGCTTCCATGGCGGCAACAATCTCATAATCGTCGCCGGCCGCGATCAGCTCGGCGAGAAGCTCAGGCGTTTTGGCAACCGCTTTGCCGGCGGCGGGCGAGAGCGGCACGCGAGCGGCTTCGATGGTGGCGCTCACGCCGGAGGCCTGGCAGAGCTTGGCCGTATCGCCGACGAGCCCGTCGGAGACGTCGATTGCCGCACGGGCGCATTGCCGCAGAGGCAAGGCAAGCGCCGTCCGCGCCGAGGGGCAGCGGTAGCGATCGACCAGGAAAGCCCCCTCATCTCGCGAAAGACCCCATTCCGCCTCAAGCGATGGCGCCCGCAACAGTCTCAGCCCGAGGGCTGCATCGCCGATGGTGCCGCTGACATAGAGACGGTCGCCGCTCATTGCGCCCCGGCGCAACACTGCCTCGCCCTGCGGCAGCACGCCAATCGCGGTCACCGTGACCGTGAGCGGCCCGAGCGTGGCGCACGTGTCGCCGCCAACGAGGTCGATGCCGGAACTCTCTTGTGCGGCCTGGAGGCCCATGACGAAGGCCTCAAGCCAGGCTTGCGCCGGAAGGCCGGGCAAGGCCACGCTCAAGAGGTAGACATGCGGCCGCGCGCCCTTGGCGGCGAGATCGGAGAGGCTCGTGGCGAGCGCCTTGTAGCCGACGGTGTCGGGAGGATCGTTGGGGAGGAAGTGCACGCCGGCAATGATGGTGTCGCAGGTGGCGACCAGTTCCTGCCCCTCGGGGATCGACAGCACCGCAGCGTCGTCGAGCAGGCCGAGGGCCGCAGGGTTGGTGGCGAGGGGCGCGAAATAGCGGGCGATGATGTCGAACTCGCCCTCGGCGCCGTGCCTGCCGTCCTCGTCAGCCACCGCCGGTGCCTTGGCGCGCGAATTCGTCAGGCCGCTCCTCGTGGCCGAGCTTGTCGAGAATGCCGTTGACCACCTTCGGCTCTTCGCCCTCGAAGAAGGCGTGGGCGAGATCGACATATTCGGTGATGACGACGCGCGACGGCACGTCCTTGCGCATCAGCATCTCGTAGGCGCCGGCGCGCAGGATGGCGCGCAGGATGGAATCGACGCGGTTGAGCCGCCAGCCTTCGGCGAGGTGACGATCGACGAGCGGGTCGATGCGGCGTTGCTCGTGCACCACGCCCTCGACGATGTCGCGGAAGAATTGCGCCTCGGCGTGCGGATATTGGCAGCCTTCGACCTCTTGGCCGAGCCGGTGCGCCTCGAACTCGGCGATGACACGATTGAGGTCGATGGCGGTCATGTCCATCTGGTAGAGCGCCTGCACGGCGGCGAGCCGCGCCGCGGTCCGCGCCTGAGCGTTTCGCGGCGGTTTTTTCTGGGCCTCTCCGCTCATCAGCGCCGGCTCGCCGATGAGAAATTTTGCTCGATCTGCATCAGCGCGAGACAGGCGCGGGCGGCGTCGCCGCCCTTGTTGCGCCCGGTGATGCTCGCTCTGGCCAGGGCCTGCGCGCGGCTGTCGCAGGTGAGGATGCCGTTGCCGAGCGGCACGGCATGCTCGACCGCGAGCGCATGCAATCCTGCGGCGGATTCTCGCGCCACGATGTCGTAATGGGCGGTCTCGCCGCGGATGACGCAGCCGAGCGCGACGCAGCCGCGATGGCGCCCGGCACGGCCGACGAAGCCGGTGGCAAGCGCGAGGCTGAGCGCAAGTGGGATCTCAAGCGACCCCGGCACGGCGATCCGCTCATATTCGATGCGGCGGCCTTCAAGCTCCTCCACCGCGCCGCGGGCGAGCTCATCGGCGATGTCCTCGTAAAATCGGGACTCGATGATCAGCACCGAGCGCGGAGATTTGCGGCTCATGACGCAAGGCTCCGATGGCCGACGACCTTGAGCCCGTAGCCCTCGAGGCCGACGATCTTGCGCCCCGGGGAATTGCTCAACAGCACCATCTCGCGCACGCCGAGATCGAGCAGGATCTGGGCGCCGATGCCATATTCGATGAGCCGCTGCTGGCCGCTCTGCTCGGGCTTGTCTTCGCGCACGAGGCGGGAGGAAATCGCGTCAGGCCTGCTTTCGCGGATCAGCACGATCACGCCGCGGCCCTCGCGGCCGATAATATCCATCGCCTTGTGCACCAGGGTCTCGCGATGGCCGCCGGCGCCCAAGATATCGTCGAGCGTGTTGGTGGCATGCACGCGGGCCAGCACTGGCCCGCCATTTCGCACATCGCCTTTCACCAGCGCCACGTGCTCGGCGGGATCGACGGTGGTGGCATAGACCTTGAGGTCGAAGCGCCCGCCATGGGCGCTGTCGATGGTGGTCTCGGCCACGACCTTGACCAGATGATCGTAACGCAGCCGGTAGGCGATCAGGTCGGCGATGGTGGCGATCTTGATGCCGTGACGCTGGGCGAAGGCAATGAGGTCGGGCAGCCGCGCCATGGTGCCGTCATCGTTCATGATCTCGCAGATCACGCCGGCGGGATAGAGGCCGGCGAGCCGCGCGATGTCCACGGCAGCCTCGGTGTGGCCGGCGCGCACGAGCACGCCGCCATCCTTGGCCACCAGCGGAAAAACGTGGCCCGGCGTCACGATGTCCCGGAAGTCCTTGGTGGGGTCTATGGCGACGGAAATGGTGTGGGCGCGGTCGTGGGCGGAAATGCCGGTGCTGACGCCCTCGCGCGCCTCGATCGATACGGTGAAGGCGGTGGAGTGGCGCGAGCGGTTGGAGCGCGACATCAGCTCAAGATGCAGCTGCTTGGCACGATCGGCGTTGAGCGAGAGGCAGACAAGCCCGCGGCCATGCTTGGTCATGAAGTTGATGGCGTCGGGCGTTGCCATCTGAGCCGGAATGACGAGGTCGCCTTCGTTCTCGCGCTCCTCGGCATCGACGAGAATGAACATGCGCCCGTTGCGGGCGTCCTCGATCACCTCCTCGATGGGGGAGAGCGCCGGGTGATAGCGCGTGTGGCTCACAATATTCACTGGTTACCGATCCTGTTCCGACATGGCGCGGCTTGCCGCCAAGCGGCCTGCCGCGATGCGCTCGACGTAGCGCGCGAGCAAATCCACCTCAAGGTTTATCAGATCGCCGGGCTTGCGGTCTCCCCACGTGGTGTGGGCCAAGGTGTAGGGGATAATGTTCACGCCGAAGCGCGTGCCGTCTACCTCGTTTACCGTTAGCGACACGCCGTTGAGCGCCACCGAGCCTTTGGCCGCGATAAACGGGGCGAATTCGGCGGGAGCGTCGAACACGAACCTGACGCTGTCATCATCCTCAGTCATTTCCTTCACGCGGGCCACTCCGTCGATGTGACCGGTCATCAGATGGCCGCCAAGCTCAGAGCCGAAGGAGAGCGAGCGCTCGAGATTGATGCGGGTCCCTTGTTTCCAACTGCCGAGCGTGGTGCGGGCGGCGGTTTCATTGCTGACATCGACCTCGAACATGGCGCCTCCGTCGGCGCCTTCCTTGATGCGGGTCACGGTAAGGCAGCAGCCGTCGCAGGCGATCGACGCGCCCAAAGCTACGCTGGCAGGGTCGTAGTGGCTGGCGATCTTGAGCTTGGTGCGGTCGCGGGCGGCAACCGTGCCTATGTCGCTGACAATGCCGGTGAACATCTCTTATGTCTCTGCCACCAGGTCATGCGGTCTGGCCCGAAGGTCCGTTCCTGGGTCAGCGTGAAATGACCGCTCTCAGTGAGCCGATCAAGCCCTTCGCTGACAAAGGGTAACAGCCCTTCGCTGCCGGCAGGCGATGAACCTTGGTAAATGACGGCCTCATCGACAAGGCCGCCGTCGAGGAAGACGTGCGCGACCGAGGGGCCGCCTTCGACGAGGAGGCGGGTGATGCCGCGCCTGGCAAGCTGGTCCAGGGCCTCCCTGATGGCTGGAAGACCGTGGGCATCGATCTCCACCGGAATGACTTCGGCGCCAAGCTCTTGCAGCGCGGCGGCATTGGGCTCCATCTCGTCGCGCGCGCAGATGAACCACACCGGCACCATCTCGTCCTCGAACAGGCGGGCGTCGGTCGGCGTGCGCAGGCGGCGGTCGAGGATCACCCGCACCGGGGAGCGGCATTCCATGCCTGGGAGCCGGCAGGTGAGGCTCGGATTGTCGGCGACCACAGTGCCGCGGCCAACCAAAATGGCGTCGGTGCGGGCGCGCAAGAGATGGGCGTGGGCGCGGGCGAGATCTGCGGTGATCCAGGTCGGCGCGCCTCCCTCGCCGCGCGGCACGAGGCCGTCGCTGCCGACGGCAAGCTTCAAGGTGACCGCTGGGCGCCCTTCGGTGATCCTAAGCACGTGGCCGAGCGTCACCTCGTAGGCCTCATCGTGGAGCACGCCTTCCGTCACCTCGATGCCTGCAGCCCGGATGCGCGCGATCCCGTCGCCGGCAGTGCGCGGATCTGGGTCGCCCATGGCGACCACGACACGGGCCGGGGCAGCGGCGGCAATGGCGTCGGCGCAGGCCGCTCCCCTGCCCTCATGGGCGCAAGGCTCGAGCGTGACGTAGAGGGTTGCGTCGGCAGCGGAGCGCCCGGCGCGGTCCAAGGCGACCGCCTCGGCATGGGGGCGTCCGCCCGGCGCCGTGACCCCGCGGCCGACGATCTCGCCGGAGGCGCCAACCACCACGCAGCCGACCGATGGGTTCGGCCAGGTGGTGCCAAGACCGCGCCTGGCAAGCGCGAGCGCCTGCGCCATATGGGACTCGTCGTTGTCGCTCATGTGCCGTTGAATGTTGCGCCGCTAATCGTCGGCGGAAGCAGTTTCTTCGGCGGTCTCCTCGCCGGCAAGCTCGCCGAGCAAGGCCTCGAAGTCCTTGGCCTCGCGGAAGTTCTTGTACACCGAGGCAAAGCGCACATAGGCGACATCGTCGAGCGCTTTCAAGGCCTCCATCACCAGCCGGCCGATGGTCTGCGACTGAATGTCGTTCTCGCCCATATTCTCCAGGCGCCGCACGATGCCGCTCACCATGCGCTCGACCCGCTCAGGATCAACGGGGCGCTTGCGCAAGGCGATCTGCACCGAGCGCATCAGCTTGTCGCGGTCGAAGGGCATGCGCCGGCCGCTCCGCTTGACCACGGTCAGCTCGCGGAGCTGCACCCGCTCGAAGGTGGTGAAGCGGCCGCCGCAATCGGCGCACACGCGGCGGCGCCTGATGGTGGTGTGATCCTCGCTAGGCCGCGAGTCCTTCACCTGCGTGTTGGTGCTGCCGCAATAGGGGCACCGCATGGGCAACCGCCCTTCTTTGTTCCACCCTCACGACTCTTTACCGGTAGATGGGGAAGCGCTCGCAAAGCTCGACGGCGTGCTTCTTCACGCCTGCCTCCACCGCGGCATTGCCCTCGTCGCCATTGGCAACAAGCCCGTCGAGCACTTCGATGATCATGTTGCCGACCGACTGGAACTCGGCGATGCCGAAGCCGCGCGTGGTGCCGGCGGGCGAGCCCAAGCGGATGCCAGAGGTTACCGCAGGCTTCTCCGGATCGAACGGCACGCCGTTCTTGTTGCAGGTGATGTTGGCGCGGCCGAGCGCCACTTCGGCAGCCTTGCCGGTGAGCTTCTTGGGCCTGAGATCGACCAACATCAGATGGGTGTCGGTGCCGCCGGAGACCAGCGACACGCCGCCTTTCACCAGGGTCTCGCCGAGAGCCTTGGCGTTGTCGATGACGGATTGGATGTAAAGCTTGTAGCCGGGCGACAACGCCTCTTTGAAGGCGACGGCCTTGGCGGCGATGATGTGCATCAAGGGGCCGCCCTGGAGGCCGGGGAACACCGCGGAGTTGATCTTCTTGCCGATCTCCTCGTCGTTCGACAGCACCATGCCGGCGCGCGGACCGCGCAACGTCTTGTGCGTCGTGGTGGTGACCACATGGGCGTGCGGCAGCGGGCTCGGATGGAGCCCGGCGGCGACCAGCCCAGCGAAATGCGCCATGTCGACCATGAGATAGGCGCCGACACTGTCGGCGATGGCGCGGAAGAGCGGGAAGTCGATGATGCGCGGATAGGCCGAGCCGCCGGCGATGATCAGCGCAGGCTTGTGCTCCTTGGCCAGACGCTCGACCTCGTCATAGTCGATGCGGTTGTCGTCCTGGCGCACGCCATATTGCACGGCTTTGAACCATTTGCCTGAAAGATTCGGCGGGGCGCCATGGGTGAGATGCCCGCCATGCGCAAGCGACATGCCGAGCACGGTGTCGCCGGGCTTGATCAGCGCCAGCATCACCGACTGGTTCGCTTGCGAGCCCGAATGGGGCTGCACATTGGCGAAGGCGCAGTTGAACAGCCGCTTGGCGCGGTCGATGGCGAGCTGCTCGACCACGTCGACACATTGGCAGCCGCCGTAATAACGCTTGCCCGGATAGCCTTCGGCATATTTGTTGGTGAGGAGCGTGCCGGCGGCGTCGAGCACGGCCTGCGAGACGATGTTCTCAGAGGCGATCAGCTCGATCTCGTTCTGCTGGCGGTGCAGCTCGTTCTCGACCGCGCCCCACACTTCGGGGTCGGCATCCTGCAAATGCCTGGTGAAGAAACCGGAATCGCGCGCCTCGGCACGCCTTGCGTCACTTGCCGCCATTGCCATCACTCCTCGGAACTGAAAGCGCTTTCCACCCTGCCGGTGGAAATTTCCCCGCGGATGTGCGACGCCCAAGGCGAGGCTCCACGGCATTTGGTTGCCCTTACCACATGTCGGCAGGCGGCGCTAGCGACACCCAAGAAATGGTCCGACACACGCCTCTCGGCCCGCCGCGCGGCGGTCCGAGCAATGACGGCGACCGCCGCTATTGGGC
>NZ_JBOHJB010000017.1:0-41022 GCF_050728395.1 Methyloceanibacter sp. | reverse complement strand
GACGACGCATAGTGGGCCCCCCGCCGCACTGAGTCGTTTTCCATAAAGAATCTAAACTCATGTTCGACCACGTCCAAAGGTTTTTGCGAGTACAACGCATGAAAGCCATTATATGTCACCGAGTTCCCACAGTGGATTAGTGGTGGATTACCCTCGCCGCAGCGTGGCCGATTAGTAGGCATTTGACCAAAAAATCGAGGCAAGACAGGATTCCGCATCGATGGACATGCAATCGACCGACACCAAAAACGAAACCGACAAAGTGTGCATAATCGGCGCGGGATCGTCTGGATTGGCGGCGGCCAAGACATTCGCCGAGCGCGGTATCCCGTTTGACTGCCTCGAGCGGGAGGACGACATCGGAGGACTTTGGAACGAGACGACCGGTACCGGTGTCGTCTACGACACTACCTACCTCGTCTCATCCCGCAAATACACGGGGTTCGAGGATTACCCGATGCCGGAGGAGTATCCGACTTACCCCTCGCATCGGGAAGCGCTCGCCTACTTGCGCGACTACGCCCAAAATTTCGGCATCCTCGATCGGATCGAGTTCAACACCACCGTCGAGCGCGTCGCGCGGACCGATGAGGGTTGGCTTGTCACCATCGCCGGCAAGTCGAGGCCCCGCCTCTACCGGGCTCTGGTGATCGCGACCGGCCATCACGACGTCCCGCGCTTTCCGAAAATCCCGGGCAACTTCACTGGCGAAGTCATGCATTCGCGCGACTATCGCAGTGTCAAGCAGCTCATCGACAAGCGAGTCGTGGTGGTTGGCGCCGGCAATTCGGCCTGCGACATCGTCGTCGATGCCACGAGCCTGGCGCGCGCAGTGTATCAAAGCATGCGCCGCGGTACCTACTTCGTGCCGAAATTCATGCTGGGGCGCCCGACCGACGGCATCGTTAATTTCTGCGAGAAGATGCCGATGCCGCGCGGGCTTCGCAACCGCATCTATACGATCTGGCACATGCTCATGGTCGGCTCCAATGCCCGCTATGGCCTGCCCGAGCCTGAGCATCGCATCATGGATACTCACCCCACGATGAACACGGTGCTGCCGCAGCTCGCCGCCCACGGCCGCATCGGCATCAAGCCCGAGATCACCGAGCTTAAGGGCCGCATGGTCCGCTTTGCCGACGGGACCGAGGTCGAGGCCGATCTCCTCGTCTATGCCACGGGCTACGAGATGGCTCTTCCGCTCATCGACAATGACTTGATCTTCGATGCCGACGGGCGCCTGCGGCTCTATTTGAACGTCTTCCATCCAGAGCTTGACGATCTCTTCGCCATCGGCCTCATCCAAGCCAATGGCAGCATCTGGCGCCTCGCCGAGGACCAGGCGAAGCTTGTGGCGAGCTTCCTCATCGCCGGGGCGGAAAGCCATGAGCGCGCGGCTTGGTTCCGTTCGCTCAAGGCGCAAGGGCACGACCACTTTGCGCAAGCACCCTACGTGCAAAGCGAGCGGCACCGGCTTGAGGCCAATTACTACGCTTACCGCCGGCAGGCGCGCCGCCTGTTGCGGCGCTTCGGCGAGATGGCCAAGGCCGAGTTGAAATCCTGGCGTAAGAGCAAAACAGCAGGCCGTACCGGGTCGGCTGGAGCACGCGAGAAGGCGCTGTCAACGACCTCGAGCTAGGCTGCCGCCATCACGACCTCATTGCGCCCTTCCACTCGAGCACGCGCTGCCGTAATTTGGGCGGGACGGTGGAAGACCATGCCGTCCATCCTTTCAGGGGACGCCGCATAGGGGCTGGCAGGGACCTTGGCCTGTCACCTTTCGCGTTCATGGAGGCCTCCATGCTCAAGCACTTCGCCGCCTGTCTCGTTGGCCTTGCGGCGCTTCTCGTCGCATTGGCGCCGGCCGCCGCCGAGAAGCGCGTGGCTCTCGTCATCGGCAACGCCGCCTATGAGAATGTTCCGCGGCTCCAAAATCCGAGCAATGACGCCTCCGACATCGCGGCCAAGCTGCGCGGCCTCGGCTTCGACGTGGTCGAGGGGGTCGACCTCGGCAAGCGCGACATGGAAAAGCGCATCCGCGCCTTCGCCGAGCAGCTGAGCGGCGCCGATGTCGGCCTCTTCTACTATGCTGGGCACGGTTTGCAGGTCGACCAGCGGAACTTCCTCGCTCCGGTCGACGCACAGCTTAAATCCGAAACAGATCTCGATTTTGAGGCGGTTCAGCTCGACCTCGTTCTGAAGCAGATGGTGCGCAACGCGAGAACCAGCATCGTGTTTCTCGATGCTTGCCGCGACAACCCGCTTGCCACCAATCTCGCTCAGGTGAGCCGGTCGCTCGATATCGGGCGCGGCCTCGCCCGCGTCGAAGCGGCTGCCAGCATGATGATCGTTTACTCGACCGAGCCCGGCAAGGTGGCGCTCGACGGCACAGGCCGCAATAGCCCGTTCACCGCCGCCCTGCTCCGCCATATCGATAGCGAAGGCGAGAGCATCAGCGACGTGATGATCGACGTGCGCAACGACGTGCTGAACGCGACTGGCGGCAAGCAGCGGCCCTTCGAGAGCGCTTCGCTCACCGGTCAGTTCTTCTTCAAGCCAGCTTTCGCCAAATCCGCCGACACCTCCCCGACGACCGCCGAGATCGGTGTGCTGCGCGATGAGATAGCCAAGCTCCAGGCCGATCAGGGCGCCTTGCTCAAATCACAACAGGAGCAGTTGGCACTTTTGCAGAAGAAGCTTGCCGAGGAGACCAAGCCGTCCGAAGCCGCCGCGCCGCAGCCGAGCGTGCCGGCCCCCGGCACCGACAGTCGCGTCATCGCGGTTGAGCCCGCCGGCGGCGGCACGAATTCCGCGCCGGCAACGACGTCCGCATCGGATCCTTCGCAGGCGGCAAACGCCGCAGCCCCTGAGGAAGCCACCAAGCTTGCCACCGCCGAAACCACAGGTGCCGAAGAGGCAACGCCCGAAGCTGCCAAGGCGACCGAAGCGCCGTTGCCGCAAGGCGCCTCGCGCCAGGAGCTCGCGCAAGACATGCTGGTCGAGCTCAAGCGGATCGGCTGCTATTTCGGCAGCATCAACGGCAATTGGGGTGCACGCTCCCAGCTCGCACTCGAACGCTTCAACCGGCAGGCCGTCCTCGAGCTTCCGCTCGATGAGCCGCAACAGGCAAGCCTCGATACCTTGAAGGCCTGGAAGGGCCCCCGCTGTGCGATCGAACAGGCCGTGCCGCCGCGGTTCAAACAGCGTCCGGTGGTCGTCGCTCCGAAGAAGAACGTGCCGCCGCCACGCAAGGCGGTGCGGGCGCCCCCGCGCACGGCTCCTCCCGTGCAAGCCCTGCGGCCACCCCCGCGGCCCCAAGATCATGGGAGCGACGAGCAGCGCGAGCTACAGCGCGCCTTCCCGTCGACCGCCTGGCCGGGCCAATAGGCCTAGCGCCCAATGCCCGTATAGCGGAACCCTGCGGCGCGCGCCTGCGCCGGCAAATAGATATTGCGGAGGTCGACAAGAACGTCGCCGCGCATGCGCTTCTTCAGCGTGTCGAGGTCGAGCGCGCGGAACTCGTTCCATTCGGTGACCACCACGGCGATGTCTGCCTTCTCGGCGGCCTCGAGCGCGCTGCCGCACCAGGTCACCCCCGGCAGAAGCTCCTCGGCATTCTCCCTGGCGTGCGGATCGTAGACCCGGACCGACGCTCCCTTTTCCTGCAACATGGGAATGAGGGTGAGGCTCGGCGCATCGCGCACGTCGTCGGTATCAGGTTTGAAGGTCACGCCAAGCACCGCAACCGATTTGCCGGCGAGCTTGCCGCCCGCCGCGCGCTCGATGCGGCTTGCCATGGCAATTTTCCGCTCGCTGTTCACAGTTTGCACTTGCTCGATCAACGACAGCGGCGACCGCGCCTCCCGCGCCGTGCGGATCAAGGCGGCCACGTCCTTGGGGAAGCATGAGCCGCCATAACCCGGGCCCGGATGCAGGAACTTGTCG
Organism: Methyloceanibacter sp.; assembly: GCF_050728395.1. Classification (GTDB taxonomy): domain Bacteria; phylum Pseudomonadota; class Alphaproteobacteria; order Rhizobiales; family Methyloligellaceae; genus Methyloceanibacter. Next base: position 37,077 of record NZ_JBOHJB010000017.1, on the reverse strand, counting down.
CCGATGCGCCGATCGGCGCCGATGGCCGTCGCCACCTCCTGCACATTGGCGCCAGCGGCCTCGCACAGATCGGCGATCTCGTTGATGAAGCTGATCTTCATGGCGAGGAAGGCGTTGGCGGCATATTTGGCAAGCTCCGCCGACTCCCGGCTCACGAACATCACCGGCGCGTTGCGCAAGGCGAGCGGCTTGTACAGGCGCTCCATGAGGTCCTGCGCCCGGTCATTGTCGCAGCCGACAAGCACGCGGTCGGGATGCATGAAATCATAGATCGCCGAGCCTTCGCGCAGGAATTCGGGATTGGAGCAAACCGCGAAGTCGGCGTCGGGCCGGATCGCCTTGAGGCGGCGTTCGATCTCGCGGCTGGTTCCCACCGGCACGGTCGACTTGGTTGCGATCACCGTGAAATCATTGAGATGGGGAGCAAGCTCTTCGACCGCCTGAAACACGAAGCTCAAATCGGCATGGCCGTCGCCTCGCCGCATCGGCGTGCCGACCGCGAGAAACACGAGGTCGGCATCGCCGACCGAGGGTGCGAGATCCGACGAAAATGCGATACGCCCCATGCGCAAATTACGATGCAGGAGCTCGTCGAGGCGCGGCTCGTAGATCGGCACGCCGCCCTGACGGAGGTGCTCGATCTTGCTCGGATCCTTATCGATGCAAGTCACCGTCCAGCCGAATTCCGAAAAGCAAGCGGCGGAGACCAGGCCGACATAGCCTGCCCCAATCATCGAAATGTTCACGAAACGAGGCTCCCGGATTGACGTTTTGAGCTTGAGAATGTCAGGGCTTCCTAGTTCATTCTGCCGTTCCGTTCAATGCTGCCTTGCCCTGCAAGAACCGCGCTGTTTCCGCTCCTCCAATGCGCAGTTGACATTGAAGCGGGTGGACGCCATCGACTAGGCTCAGCCGCCGCGCCGGGACCGGCGCATTCCGGCGTATGCAAGTGCCGCGGGGTTTATTGGCAGAGATGGGTCCTCGTCTCCTCTACGCCCTCATCGTCGGGGCCGTGATTGCAGGCGCGCTCGCCTTGCGGATCTGGGACCCGAGCCCGGTGGCGCGATTGCGCGCGGTGGTGTTCGACACCTATCAGCAAATCAATCCGCGCCACTTCGATCCCGGGCTACCTTTGCGCATCGTCGACATCGACGAGGAGTCGCTGAAGCGGATCGGGCAATGGCCGTGGCCGCGCACGGTTCTCGCCGACCTTGTGAAGAAGCTCTCCGCCAACGGCGCCGCGGCGGTCGGCTTCGACATGGTCTTCCCCGAGCCCGACCGCATGTCGCCGGCAAATGCCTTGCGCTTCTGGCCGCAGTCCGATGCGCTTGCAGGCTTGCGTGCGGAGGTCGAGAAGCTTCCCTCCAACGATCACGTGCTGGCCGAGGCCATCGCACAAGGCCCTGTCGTGCTCGGCTTCATCGCCACGCCACAAGGCGGTTCCGCGCCGCAATCGAAGGCAGGTTTTGCCCATGGCGGCGACGATCCGAGACTGTTCGCGCCGTCTTATCCGGGCGCCGCCGCCAGCCTGCCTGAGCTCCAAGACAAGGCGTCCGGCACCGGCTCGCTCAATTGGCTGCCGGAGCACGATCAGATCATTCGCCGCGTGCCTATGGTGGTGCAGGTCGGCGACAAGCTCTACCCGTCCTTCGCCGCCGACATGCTGCGGCTTGCACAAGGCGCCTCGACCTATGTCGTCAAATCGTCGGGCGCGAGCAGCGAGAAGGCGTTCGGCGAGAACACCGGCATCGTGAAGATCCGCATCGGCGACTACGAGGTTCCAACCGAGGCCGACGGCCAGATGTGGATCCGCTTCACCCGCCAGGCCAAGGAGCGCTATTTGCCGGCGTGGAAAGTGCTGAACGGGGACATCGGCAAGGAGGATATCGAAGGCCGTCTCGCCATTATCGGCACGAGCGCCGCCGGCCTGCTCGATCTTCGCGCCACGCCGCTTGAGGCCTCGGTGCCAGGCGTCGAGCTGCACGCCCAAGCCATCGAGCAGATCCTGCAAGGCTCCTTCCTGCAGCGGCCCGACTTCGCCACGCCGGCGGAGCTGCTCTATATCCTGGTACTCGGCCTCCTCATCGCCCTGCTGATTTATCGCCTGGGCGCGGCCGGCAGCGCCGTGCTCGGCGGCATCGCCGTCGCCACGGTCATCGGCGTGTCCTGGTACACCTTCGATGCGTTTGGCTGGTTGGTTGATCCGATTTACCCGGCGATCGCGCTCACCGCGATCTACCTCGCCGGGACTCTCTTCGTATTCCTGCGCACCGAGCGCGAGCGAAACCGCGTCCGCAACGCCTTTGGCCACTACATGGCGCCGGCACTGGTCGAGCGGCTCGCCGACGATCCCTCCCGTCTCAAGCTCGGCGGGGAAACGCGCGACATGACTCTCCTGTTCAGCGACGTGCGCGGCTTTACCACGATTTCCGAGGGGCTTGATGCCGAAGAGCTCACGCATTTTCTCAACAGTCTATTCACGCCGCTAAGCAAGATTATCCTCGAAGAGCAAGGCACCATCGACAAGTTCATGGGTGACGCCGTGATGGCGTTCTGGAATGCGCCACTCGACGATTCCGAGCATGCAAGCCACGGCTGCCAGGCGGCGCTGCGCATCATGAAAGAGATGCCGGAGCTCAACGAGCATTGGCGCAGCGAGGCGGCGGTCAAGGGCCGCGCCTTCAACCAGGTGAAAATCGGCATCGGCCTGAACACCGGCGTCTGCTGCGTGGGCAATCTCGGCTCGGAAACGCGCTTCGACTATTCGGTGATCGGCGACAACGTCAACGTCGCCTCGCGGCTTGAGGGTCAGTCGAAGATGTATGACGTCGTCACCATCGTCGGCGAATCGACCACGGCGCGGGCACCTGACTTTGCCTTTCTCGAGCTTGATTTATTGAAGGTGAAGGGCAAGACGGAGGCCACGCGCATCTTCGCGCTGCTCGGTGACAATGCCCTCAAGCAGACCCGTGGCTTCATCGATCTTACGGCGTGTCACGACGAATTCCTGAGAAAATACCGAGCCAAAGACTGGGATGCTGCCGATCAGCTCCGCCGCGAATGCGACAGAATGAACGGCGCTGGCCTCCATCAGCTTTACGGGATCTACCGCGAGCGCATCGCCTTCTTTAAGCAAAATCCTCCCCCGCCCCATTGGGACGGCAGCATGGATGCCCTCAGCAAATAGCCCATGCCCCAGCTCGTACTGATTGCTCTCGCCGCCGTCGCGGTCCTCATGTGCAAGCATGCGGTCGCCGATTTCTATCTGCAGAGCGCCTATCAATATTTGAACAAGGGAACCTACGGACATCCCGGCGGCATCGAACACAGCGCCATCCACGTCGCCCTGACGCCGCTCGTCTATTTTGTGATCGCGCCTGCCTCTCTCCTGCTCGCGCTCATTATCGCCATCAGCGAGTTTCTGCTCCACTACCATATCGACTGGCTGAAGGAGCAGGTGACCCAGCGGAACGGTTGGACCGCGAAGGACCGGGGCTTCTGGTACGCGCTCGGCACCGATCAGCTCCTGCACGGCCTCACTTATCTTGCGATCGTCGGCGCGCTCATCGCTTACGCCATGTGACGTCGCCCGTACCGTCATTCCGACGAAAGTCGGAATCCAGCGCGCGAAGCGCAAAAACAAAGAACTGGATACCGGCTTGCGCCGGTATGACGCCTGTGGTTGGTGGAGACAAACCCTAGAGCAGCGCCGAGATCTCGCGATTGGCGAATTCCAGCCGGTCGGAGAGCAGGCGGATAATCAGCTTGTGAAACACCGAAGCCGCGGTCGGGTCCTGCGCCTGCATCCTGTCGAAGGACTCCCGGGTCAGCCGGTAGACGACGCTCGGCTCCTCGGCGATCACCGTCGCGGTGCGCGGAACCTGCCGGTAAAAGCCCATCTCGCCGACGACCGTATAGCCCATCATGCGGCGAAGCCTGATCGGACGGCCCTGCTGGTCCTCGATGGTGATGGCGACACAGCCGGAGGCGAGGAGCTCGACCGAGTCGGGGGGCTCGCCTTGCCGGAACAGCGCCTCCCCCACTTTCACCTCGTGGCGCTCGAGGTAGGGCGCGATGCGCGACATATCGGCGGCGCCGCCGAATTCTTTGGTGAGCCAGCTTTCGAAGCTGTGCGCCGAGGCTTCGCCGACCTCGTGATACATGAGCAGCACGTCCTCGCACCACTCGACAGCCTCGTTGCGCGTGGCAAAGACCTGATGCGGCTGACCGCTGGCGAAGAAGCCCGCCTTCTGGAAGCTCCCGCGCATCACCTCGCTAAGGCCGGAAAAGACCAGGGTGACGTCGTGCTCGTTGCAATAGTTGCGAAGCTTGATGAGGCTTAACACCGCCGAGGTGTCGAGCCCCGGCACCGCACCGAAATCGAGCACGACATAGCCAATCGGCTTCTCGACCTGAGCGTCGATCGCCCGCCTGACCCGTTCGAACAGCCCATTGGACGAGCCGAAGAAGATGAATCCAGAAAGCCAGAACACATGCAACCGCTGGCCCTCTTCCCGCAACAGCCGTGACTGCTCTGGAGCGCGCTCCACATTGCTGGAAAATTCGCCGCGGGTGAGATGACGGCGGACCACGCCGATGCGGCTGTAGCTCAGCGCGAACATGAGGCAAGCGCCGATCACGCCGAGCACCACGCCCATGAGGTAGCCGAAATTGACGATCACTAGCATGATGGCGCCGGCCAAGATCCAATCGGCCCACGAGCTTTGCGCCGGCGAGTGCAACGTCTCGGCGAGGATGGTCACGCCGAGATAAGCGAGCATCCCCATCAGGATCGCCTTCGGCACCATGCTGCCGATATCGGCCCCTGCGAACAGCACCAAGGCGCAGACAAGCGCTCCGAAGACGCCCGCGAGCCGCCCGGCAGCTCCTGACTCCTCAAGCAGAATGGCGCCGTTGAGCGAAAGGTTGCCGCCGGCGCCGCCTAACACCGCCGCGAGGATGTTGGCAAAGCCGTTGGTGCGGAATTCCTTGTCGAGATCGGCGGACTTTTGCCGCGCTACCTCCAGGCTCGACACGTCGAGCAGCATGGAGATGGCGGTGATGCCGCACACCGCGCCAATTTCCGCGCTGCTCGCGGCAAGCACGCTCCAATCCACCTCGTGCTGCATCACTGCCGAGATCGGCCACCACAGGGTGAGCTTGCCGAGACTCGGCAGGAACCAGGCGTTGCGCACCGCCTCGTCATGAACGAAGCCGAACAAGACGATGTTCACGATCACGAGGAAGCCGATAAAGGCGACCGGCAACGCAAGATAAGCTGGCACCAATCGCCGCAACAATACGATCGCCACGGCGAAGACCAGACCGACAAGGACTTGCGGCCCGTAGACCGACGAATAGAGCGGGATCCAGCTTGACGGGGCGAGCGTGAGATTTGACTGGGTGACGACCTCGACGCCTCCGGTGATCAAGAGCCAGCCCGAGGCGGCAAGAAAGCCGGCAATCACCGGATAGGGGATGAAGCGCACCCATTGGCCGAGCTTGAGCGCGCCGAGTCCGAACAGCAGGAAACCGGTGAACAGCGTGCTGACCGAAATGGCGACCAACACGTTGAGGATGATGGCTTGTGTGGCTACGCCCTTGGCCGCGAGCGCCGCGGCGATGGAGCCTGCGAGCACGCTCATGACGGCGACGGCCGGCGTATCGGGCCCGGCATCCGCCGGAGACAGCGTCGAGGTCAAGGCCACCACGAGGCCCGTCACCACGGTACCCATGATGAGCGCGGCAAGACCAAGCGAGAAGCCGGAGGCGATCGCGCCCTGGAAGATCAGCGCGCTGAAGGAGATGCAATACGCAATCTGCACGATCGCCGAGATGACGCCCGCCAAAGCGTCGCGCCCAAGGGTCGGCAAATCCATGTTGCGCGGGCGCCGCAGCGCCAGATTAGCGAGCGATTCCAAGGACAGCGTTCGGAATGTTCACAGGTTGAGGCTCCGGCCGATCATGGCCGGGGGGCGCAGCAATTAAAAGGCCAAAAATGCCGCGTGCGCGATCGGAGCTAACGGCTAGGGCTCGTTCATGTGCCGCAGCCGCCCGGCGAGCGCGCGCATCACGGCAATCGCGAAATAGGGCGTCTCGTGGACGAGGAAGAGGAAGGTCTTCTCGTTGATCGGGGCCACCTCGCAATCGGTCTTGGCGCGGACCGTGGCGCTTCGTACCGATCCATCGATCAAGGCCATCTCGCCGAAGATGCCGCCGCCGCCAAGCGTTTCCATGACGCGGCCACCGTGCTCGATGGCGACCTCGCCATTGCGGATGACGTACATGGCGTCGCCTCTATCGCCTTCGGCAAAGATCACATCGCCGGCCGCATAGCGCGCCGGAGGAAATCCTGCATTGGCCAACATTTGGAAATCGATTGATGCAATTGCCATCGTCGCCGTCCCTACTCCTGGTAAGAGCCTTTGAGAATACACTTATGACGATCATGTGACGATTCGATAAAGGCCGCGAAAAGCTAACAAGCTGCGATGCCAGCCCTGTGAATTCTGGCCTTAGCGGGAGGGGCTCAGACCTTCGATCTCACCTTGGCGATCGCATCGAGCCAGCCGGCATAGCGCGCCTCCCTCTCATCGACGCTCATGGCAGGCTCGAAGGCGCGCGACGGCACCCAGGCGCGTCGCAGTTCGTCCTGACTGCCGTAGAAGCCGCTCGCTTGGCCGGCGAGGAAGGCCGCCCCGAGCGCCGTGGTTTCCGGATGGCGCGCGACCTCGATCCGTTCACCCAGGATGTCGGCGAGGCGTTGCAGAAACCAGCCATTGGCAGTCATGCCGCCATCGACGCGCAAGCTCTCGGAAGCGGGGATGCCGCTTTGCGCCATGTCCCTGCGCGTGGCGTCGAGCAGGTCGCGGGTCTGGAAGGCGACGGCTTCGAGGCCCGCAGCCACGATGTCGGCGGCAGAGGCGGCGCGCGTCAGGCCAAGGATCGCGGCCCGTGCCTCGGCGTCCCAATGCGGCGCGCCAAGTCCCTGAAAGGCCGGAACGAGATAGACGTGGGATTTCGGATCGGCGCGCTGAGCGAGCGCTTCGCTTTCGGCAGCCTCGGCGATCAAGCCGAGGCTGTCGCGCAGCCATTGCACCGTGGCTCCGGCCATGAAAATCGATCCCTCCAACGCGAAAGTGCGCCGGCCTTCGAGCTGATGGAAGATCGTCGCGAGCATGCGCGCGGTCGAAGCCACCTTGGCATTTCCCGTATTGGCGAGCAGGAAGCAGCCGGTGCCGTATGTCGCCTTCAGCATGCCTGGCGCAAAACAGGCCTGACCATAGGCTGCGGCCTGCTGGTCGCCGGCGACGCCCCTGATCGGAATAGCCACGCCGAAATGCTCGCTGTCCGTCGCGCCGAAGTCGTCCTGGCTATCGCGCAGCTCCGGAAGAAGCTCGCGAGGAATGCCGAGACGGTCAAGCAGCCGTTCGTTCCAGCGCCCGGACCTGATGTCGTAGAGCATGGTGCGGGCGGCGTTGCTCGCTTCGATCACGTGGGTCTTGCCACCGGTCAGCTTGAACAAGAGAAAGCTGTCGACCGTGCCGAAGCAGACCTCGCCGGCGCGCGCCCGCTCGGAAAGGCCGGGGACATTGGCAAGCAGCCAGGCAAGCTTGGTCGCCGAGAAGTAAGGATCGATGACGAGGCCGGTGGTCTCCGCCACATGCGCGTCCCAGCCCTCCCTCTTAAGCTGATCGCAATGCTTGGCCGTGCGCCGGTCCTGCCAGACGATGGCGTTGGCGAGCGGCTTGCCAGTGGCGCGGTCCCACGCGAGCGTCGTTTCACGCTGATTGGTAATGCCGATCGCTAAGATCGATTGCGCGCCGACCTCCTTGAGCACGGCCCGTGCCGCCGTGAGCACCGATTGCCAGATCTCTTCCGGATCGTGCTCGACCTCACCAGGCGCGGGATAGATCTGGGTAAGTGGCACCTGTGCTGCGGCGCAAACGCGCGCCTCTTCGTCGAAGGCGATAGCGCGGGTGCTCGTCGTGCCCTGATCGATGGCGAGCACGAAGCGGCGCTCGCTCATGGGGCGCGTCCGGTCTGGCTCAGGATCCAGCCGCAATATTCCTCGCTGCCCCCTTCCGTCGGCAGCACGAGGAGCGCCGGCAGCTCGTAAGGGTGGAGGCGTTTGGTCTCGGCCAGCACAGAGTCGGAAAGCGACGCCCTCGTCTTGATGATCATGGCGACCTCATCGGCGAGTTGGCATGCGCCCTTCCACTCGAAGATCGAGATCATGCCGGGGAAGATGTTGACGCAAGCCGCAAGACGCGCGGCAACGAGGGCGTCTCCGACCCGCTTGGCTTCGTCGAGGCTTGCAAAGGTCGTGTAAACCAGAACCGGACGGTCGTCCTTGGCCATGGATTCACCCTCTTCGAAGCGTGCGAGAGACTTGCAATAGGGCAAAGCCCCAGCCTTTATAGTGCCCGCTCTCTAGGCCCGCTCCAAGTCCATCGAAGCGACCATGTCCAAGTTTCGCAACATCGCCTTTGTCGCCAGCGAGATGAAGGAAGCGCAGGCGGCGCGGCAGGAGCTTGTCGCCCGCTACGGCGATACGGCGCCCGAGCGGGCCGACGTCATTGTCGCCCTGGGCGGCGACGGGCAGATGCTGCAGACCATGCACCGCTATATGAACAATCGCATCCCGATTTATGGGATGAACCGGGGCTCCGTAGGGTTCCTGCTCAACGACTACCGGGAAGACGAGCTGCTTGAGCGCCTGGAAAAGGCGGAGATCAACGTCATCCACCCCTTACGCATGACGGCTTACGACCGCGCCAATGCCGAGCACAAGGCGCTCGCCATCAACGAGGTGTCGCTGTTCCGGCAAATTTACCAGGCGGCAAAGCTCCGCATCTCGGTCGACGGCCGGGTGCGGCTCGATGAGCTCATCTGCGACGGCGTGCTTCTTTCAACCCCTGCCGGCAGCACCGCCTACAACCTGTCTGCACACGGACCGATCCTGCCCATCAATGCGCCGCTGATGGTGTTGACCCCCATCAGCCCGTTCCGGCCGCGACGCTGGCGCGGCGCGATCCTGCCCAACGAGGCGACCGTGCGGATCGAGGTGCTCGAGCCGGACAAGCGGCCGGTCAGTGCTGTGGCCGACAACACCGAATTTCGCGATGTGATTGCCGTCGAGATCAGGGAGGCAAGCGACGTCGACATTTTCATGATGTTCGACCCTGGCCACAGCCTCGCCGAGCGCATCCTGCGGGAACAGTTCGACTACTGAGGTCAGCCGCTAGCGGCGCCAGGCTCGCGCAATGTCGGCGAGCGACGGCCGCTCTCGCTCCTCGGGCTTCTCCTTGGCGGTACCGATATAGACGAAGCCTGCCACCCGCTCGTTGTCGGCAAGCTTGAGCGCGGCCCGCACGCCATGGCTGTAGCCATACCACTCGGTGATCCACCGCGCGCCGTAACCAAGCGCGGTGGCGGCGATGAGGAGGTTCTGGCACGCGGCCCCGGCGGAGAGCACTTGTTCCCATTCCGGCGCCGCAGGATTGTTCACCACGCGCGAGATCACTGCGATCACGAGCGGAGCGCGCATGAACCGGTTGGCCTCGGTCTCCAGCCGAAATTGGCTCGGGTCCTTCTCCTCGCGCTTGCATATCTCCGCAAGGACCTCGCCGAACTCTGTACGGGCCTCCCCCTGAAAGAGAAGAAAACGCCAGGGGACGAGCTTCTTATGGTCCGGCACCCGCGTGGCCGCCGTCAGGATCTGCTCGATCTCGTCCTGGCTCGGCCCAGGCTCTCCGAGGCTGTTGGCAGAGACCGAGCGGCGGGTGAGCAAATGTTCGATGGTGGGATTGGTCATGGCTTTGGCATGGCGGAGGGCGCGTTCCCCTATCGCGAAAAGCAAGGTGAAACAACGACTCATTGGGAATTGGGAGCGGGCGCGCGACCCCAAATCGGCCTTAGTCATGGCCGAATTTCGCTTACGTTGTGGGGGTGATCGAACGGGGTATAAGGTCCGGCCGAGGCCGGGGGGCCTGACGGGAGCGAACGCCATGGGAGGGAAGCGTTGCGCAGGGCTTGGGCTTTTGCTCGCGCCCATCCTTCTCCTTTCTGCGCTCCACGCGAGCGCCGAGGAGCAGCAAGCTCCCCAGGCGCAGCAAGCGCTTGTGCCGACAATCATTTTGCTCGACGGCTCTATCAGCATGTGGGCGAGGCTCGGCGGCCAGAGCAAGGTCACCATCGTACGCTCGACCCTTACTCAGGCGTTCACAGACTACGAAAATCGCATCGCGTTCGGTCTCGTGGCGTTCGGCCACCGTGGGGGCGGAGCATGCACCGAGGCTGAGCTTTTGGCGAAGCCTGGCGAGCTCAGCGCGAAATCGCCCGGCAAGCTCTCGTTCGGTGCGGGCTTCAAGCCAAAGTCCACGAAGCCGGTCGCAGCCGCGCTGGTCGAGGCTGCGAAGCAAACGCCGGCCACGGGTCTCGATGTCGTGCTCATCACCGACGGGCCCGACACCTGCAAGGCCAATGTCTGCGCCACGGTGAAATCGCTGAAGCAAGCGGCACCGGGCTTGCGCATTCATGTCATCGGCTTCGATCCCAAGGCGAAGCAAACCGTCAAGGGTCTTGTTTGCGTGGCGAAGACCACCGGGGGCCAGTTCCTGACCGCTGCCAACGCCAACGACCTGAAGCAAGACCTTACCGCCGTGCTCGACGCCGCAAGCAAATCCGCGCCGCAACCGGTGCCGGTGGCCAGCAAGAGCCCTGCGACTCCACCTGCCTCGCCCGCAGCGGCGCCTCCGCCTCCACCCGCTGCGGCAACTCCGGGCCCCACGAGCGCCCCGTCGCAGGCCAACGCCGCGCCGAGCGGGGCTCAGGCCAACCCGCCGGCACAATCTGCGCCGCCTGCGCCTGCCACACAAAACTCCGCGTCCGCCCCGACGGCGCCAGCGGAAACCGCCCAGGCGAAAAGCGCGCAACCGAAGAGTCCGCAAGCCGCTCAATCATCCGCAGTGATTGGACCGAAGGCTCCAGCCCAAACCGACATGCCGAAGCTCGCCGCCATTCCGCCTAAGGAAAGCGCTGCTCCCGCGCGGACGCCTGCCGCCCCTGCCCCACCGGGCGCCGGGCAAACAGCACCCGTCCCTGTGACCTTCAAGGCCCTGCTCACCGAAGCCGGACCTCAGGTCAAGACCGGGCTGATCTGGCGGGTATTCACGCCGCAGCCTGGCGTCAACGGCGCCCGCAAGCTGGTCAGCACGCATCATGAAGCCATGCCGACTGCGGCGTTGGTTCCAGGAGACTATTTGGTCAACGCCGCCTACGGGCTTTCCAACCTCACCAAGAAGATCAAGGTCGAGAGCGGCCGATCTCTCGAGGAGACGTTTGTTCTCAACACCGGAGGGTTGAAGCTTGCGGCCGTTCTTGCCGGAGGTTCGGCGCTGCCGCCCTCAAGCGTTCATTTCGACCTCCTCTCCGACGAGGAGGATCAGTTCGGCAATCGGCACAAGATCCTGGACGACGCCAAGCCTGGCGTTGTCATTAGATTGAATGCCGGCGCCTATCACCTGGTCAGCACCTATGGTGACGCCAATGCGACGGTGCGAGCCGACGTGACCGTCGAGCCCGGCAAGATCACCGAAGCGACGGTCAAACTCGCCGCCGCCGCGGTCACCTTCAAATTGGTGCAGAGTCCGGGGGGCGAAGCTTTGGCCGACACGAAATGGAGCATCCTCACCACCACCGGAGATGTGGTGAAGGAAAATACCGGCGCATTGCCGACTCATATTCTCGCCGTCGGCGACTATGCCGTCGTGGCAAACCACAACGCTGCAAGCTATACGAGCAGGTTCAGCGTCACGTCCGGTCAGACCAAGCAGATCGAGGTCGTGATGGAGTCGGGGCCCGCCTCGCCGGAGGCCCTGAAGGCAATCACCGAACCGCCGCCCCCGCCTCCCGCGCCTCCTCCGGGCCAGTCCGTGGCGTCGCCGGCTTCGCCCGACGCCATGCCTGGAACGCCCAGCATGGCCGGTGCTCCGCCCTCGCCGGACGCCGGCGTGGCCTTCGGCAACAGCGATGGTGCTGCTACGCCGCGCGAGCCTGGGCTTCTGCCAAATCCGGGGGCACTGCTTCGGCCGCGATTCCCTTGATCGCGGCGTCGAGCGGCAAGACCTGCTGCTGTTGCGACCCGAGCCGCCGCACCGAGACCGTTCCCTCCTCAGTCTCGCGCTTCCCGACCACGAACATCACGGGCACCTTGGCGAGCGAGTGCTCGCGCACTTTGTAATTGATCTTCTCGTTGCGGAGGTCAGCCTCGGCCCTGAGACCAGCGCGCTTCAGCGCATCGAGCACCTTCGTGGCGTAGGCATCCGCGTCTGACACGATAGGCGCGACCATCACCTGAACCGGCGCCAGCCACAGCGGCAGGTGCCCGGCATGGTGCTCGATGAGGATGGCGGTGAAGCGCTCGAGCGACCCGAACATGGCGCGGTGGATCATCACCGGCACGGTCTTCTCGCCGTCCGGCCCGATATAGAAGGCGCCGAGCCGCATCGGCATGTTGAGATCGACCTGGATAGTGCCGCATTGCCAATCGCGGCCAATGGCGTCGCGCAACACATATTCAAGCTTGGGACCGTAAAAGGCGCCTTCGCCGGGGTTGAACTGATAGTGCAACCCGGCTGCCTCAACCGCTCGCTTCAATGCGGCCTCCGCCTTGTCCCAGACCTCGTCCGATCCGACGCGCTTCGTCGGGCGGTCGGCGAACTTGATGACCACGTCCTCGAAACCGAAGTCGCGATAGATCGACAGCATCTGCTCGTTGAGCCGCACGCATTCTTCCGTGATCTGATCCTCGGTGCAGAAGATATGCGCGTCGTCCTGGGTGAAATGGCGCACACGCAACAGGCCATGCAGCGCGCCTGACGGCTCGTAGCGATGCACCTTGCCGAACTCGGCGAGGCGCAAGGGAAGATCGCGGTAGCTTTTCAGGCCGTGCTTGAAGATCTGCACATGGCCAGGGCAGTTCATGGGCTTGCAGGCATAGACGCGTTCGTCCGGCGTCTCGGCGATGTACATGTTCTCGGCAAACTTCTCCCAATGGCCGGATTGCTCCCACAGCGCGCGGTCGAGCATGTCCGGGGAGTTGACCTCGACATAGCCGGAAGCCTGCTGACGCCGCCGCATATAGCCGATCAGCGCCTGAAACAGCGTCCAGCCCTTGGGGTGCCAGAACACCGCGCCGGGCGCCTCTTCCTGGAAATGGAACAAGTCCATCTCGCGACCCAAGCGGCGATGGTCGCGCTTCTCAGCTTCTTCGAGCTGATGCAGATAGGCGGCGAGCTCCTCTTCGCTCGCCCAGGCGGTGCCGTAGATGCGCTGGAGCATCGGGTTGTTTGAGTCGCCGCGCCAATAGGCGCCGGCGATTTTGAGCAGCTTGAAGCCCTTGCCGACCTTGCCCGTGGAGGTCATATGCGGCCCGCGGCAGAGGTCGAGCCATTCGCGTTGCGAATAGATCCTGATCTCGTCGCCTTGCGGGATGGCGTCGATCAATTCGAGCTTGAAGGTCTCGCCCTTGCCGGCGAACAGCTTCTTCGCCTCGGCGCGGTCCATCACCTCGCAGGTGAACGGCGAGTCGCGCGCGATGATCTCGCGCATCTTGGCTTCGATGACAGGCAGATCTTCCGGCGTGAACGGCTCATCGCGGGCAAAGTCGTAATAGAAGCCGTTGTCGATGATGGGGCCGATGGTCACCTGTGTGCCGGGGTAAAGCTCCTGGACGGCCTCGGCCATGACATGTGCGGCATCGTGGCGAATGAGTTCGAGCGCTTCGGGGTCCTCGCGGGTGAGAATGCGGACGGATGCATCCGCCTTGATCGGCTCGGAGAGGTCTTTGACCTTGCCGTCAAGCGTCATCGCCACGGCCTTCTTGCCGAGCGACTTTGAGATCTGTTCGGCAACATCGCGCCCCGTGACTCCGGGTTTGAAGTCGCGCTTGGAACCGTCAGGAAAAGTTAGGGAAATCATCTTGCTCTCCTCTCACTCCTGCGTACGAGCGCAGGTAAGAGATTGGTGGGTTGTGCGGTCGCGTTTTAACCGGATTTATGAGCCAAGTCATCCGGAGACAAGCGCCACCTTCCATAGCGCCACGGCGCGAAGGGGTGGTGCTCGACCCGCAGATCAGGCACTGGGTCGAATCCGTGGCTACCCCAAGGGTGGCAGCGGCAGAGGCGGGAGAGCGCGAGCCAGCCGCCCTTCCAGGCTCCATTCTTGTCGATCGCCTCGCTCGCATAGTCAGAGCAGGACGGCAGATGCCGGCAATTGACCCCAAGCAGAGGCGAGACCGTCCAGCGATAGAGCGCAATAGCGCCAAGTAGCGGGCCTTTGGCGGCGCGATGCAACAGGCTCATGGATATGGCTCGCCGGTCTTGCGCATGAACACGAAGCGGCCGTTCTCCTTCCGCGCCATCATGTCGATGTCGCTGTATTGGGCCTCTTCACGTTCCGCACGGGTCCCGGCCTCGAGATAGAGCGCTGGCGCATCGCCCCGGTTGATCAGATGATGACCATCGGCTTTGCCGGCGGGAAAGCCTGCCGCCATGCCAGGTCTAAGGACTTTCTCCCCCGCATCGGTGACGAGCGTGACCGCTCCCTCCAGCACATAGATGAACTCGTCCTCATGCACGTGCCAATGCCGCTGCGAGGACCAGGCTCCGGGCGCGAGCGTGACGAGATTGACGCCAAACTGGGTGAGACCGAGAGCGTCGCCGAGCGCCCGCTTCTCGCGCCCGGCGAGCGGATCGGCGAACGGCGCGGGATAGATGCTGCCGCGCCGCGGCGCCACGCTCATGGGATCGAGCCAGGAATGGCTCTTCTCTTTAGACTTTTCCATGGAAGCTCCTGGTCCCCACGATCGCAAGACCGGGCCGCTCAAGCCGGTGCCGCATGCGCCGGGCCGGTCTGCTCGCGACGCTTGGCCTCGATTTGGGCAATGGCGTCCTCCACCGCGTCGAACACGAGCAGCGTCGAGGCATGGCGTGCCTTGTAATCCTTGACCGGCTCGAGCGCGGCGAGATCGGCCCAACGGCCGTTCGGGGCCGCCCCGTCGGCCTTCAGCATCTTGCGCATGGCGGCGCCGACGGCGCGAAGCTCGGCAGCGGTCGAGCCTACGATCTCCCGCCCCATCACGGCGGCCGAGGATTGGCCAAGCAAGCAGGCCTTCACGCTTTGCCCGTAGTCCGTCACCACATCGCCTTGCATGGAGAGATCGACCGTGACACGGCTGCCACAGAGCTTGGAATGGGCCGTCGCCGTAGCCTCCGGCTGCGGCAGCCTTTCCGCCCGCGGCAGGTTCGCCGCAAGCTCCAGGATGCGCTGGCTATAGATGTCCTCGGGCAAGCTCATTGGCGTCTCAAATGAGTGTCAACTATCGCCGCCTTGCGGGCGATACTCCCGCATTATATATGCAGCCTGGCGGGGATCAGGCAGACCGACGGTCCCAAAGTGACAAAAAGCGTTGACGGACCGGTTATACTATCCCCGGTAGACGATAGGGAAACTGGCCCATTACTACGCGCTGAGTGAGGCAAGGGAAGCTTGATGGACGCAACGATAAAGAAATTGCCCATTAGACCTCAGGTCGAGATCGCCCGCGGCCCGAGCATCGCGCGGCCTTCGCGGGAGGAGGCCGAGGAGGCCGTCCGCACCCTTATCGCCTATGCCGGCGACGATCCGGCGCGCGAGGGCTTGCGTGAGACGCCCAAGCGCGTGATCAGCGCCTATGACGAGTTTTTCGCGGGCTACCATGAGTGCCCGCTCGACGTGCTGTCGCGCACCTTCGACGAGGTGGCCGGCTATGACGATATCGTCATGCTGCGCGACATCGAGCTGCACTCTCATTGCGAGCACCACATGATTCCCTTCGTCGGCAAGGCGCATGTCGCCTATTTCCCGACCGATCGCGTCGTCGGCATCTCCAAGCTCGCCCGTGTGGTCGAAGTGTTCGCCCGCCGCCTGCAAACCCAGGAGACGATGACCGCGCAGATCGCCGAGACCATCGACAAGGCCCTGAAGCCGAAGGGTGTCGCGGTGATGATCGAGGCCGTGCATCAATGCATGTCGATCCGCGGCGTGAAGAAGCCTGACGTCGTCACCATCACCACGCAGTTCACCGGCATCTTCAAGGAAGACCCGGCGCAGCAGGCACGCTTCATGATGCTTGCCACGGAACGCGGCCGCCTGTGACCCTCGCGGCCGCGAGGATTAGATCGCGGTGACCAAGTCCAAGGCCTCCCCTGCCAAAGCCAAGACGGCCGACATCGAGGAGGGGACGGTATTCACGCCGAAATTAGACGCTGACGGCCTTCTTGCGGTGGTCGTGACCTCGGCTGAAACTGGCGAGGTGCTGATGCTCGCCCACATGAACAGCGAGGCCCTCGCCCGCACGCTTCAGACCGGCGAAGCGCAATTCTGGTCGCGATCGCGAAAGCGCCTGTGGCGCAAGGGCGAGGAGAGCGGCAACACCATGCGCGTGGTCGAGATGCGCACGGATTGCGACCAGGATGCGCTCTGGCTGAAAGTGGAGATGGGCGGCGCCGGGGCATGCTGTCACACCGGCCGCAAATCCTGCTTCTACCGCACCGTTCCCATCGGCAAGGGTGGCGCCGGCGTCTCGCTCAACTTTGTCGATGCGGAGAAGCTGTTCGACCCACAAAAGGTGTACGGACACTCTGGCGCCGCAAAGGGAACCTTAAAGACTCAAGACTAGTGTGGTAACGCAAAGTCAGGCGATTCCTTCGGCGATAAGCCTTGTGGATGCTTGACTGAGGGCGCTCTTTGGCGGCTTTTTGCCCGCGACATCGCGGCATCGAACGTCAGGCATGAGCGTGGGCTAGGTTGAGATGGCGAGACCGATCATAGGCATCGCCCTTGGTGGCGGAGCGGCCCGCGGTTGGGCCCATATCGGGGTGCTCAAGACCCTGATCGACGCCGGACTAGAGCCAGACATCGTCGCCGGGACGTCCATCGGTGCAGTCGCCGGCGCCTGCTACGTGACGGGCAGGCTGCAGGCTCTGGAGGACTTCGCCGCGGCCCTGACCCGGCGCCGGGTCTTCGGCTTTATGGACTTCAATTTCGCCGGTTCCGGTCTGCTCACCGGTCAGCGACTGAGTAGCCGGCTCGAGAACCATTTGCAGGACGTCACCATCGAGCGGCTGGAACGGAAATTCGTGGCCGTGGCCACCGAGCTTGGCACCGGCCATGAGGTCTGGCTCAATAAAGGGAGCCTGGTGAACGCGCTTCAGGCGTCGTTCGCGCTGCCTGGCATCTTCCGCCCGGTCAAGATCAACGGCCGCTGGCTGATCGACGGCGCCCTCGTCAACCCTGTGCCGGTTTCGGTCTGCCGGGCGCTCGGTGCCCGCATCGTGATTGCGGTGACCTTGAGCAGCGACTCGGTCAACAGGGGCAGCGTCATCCATGACCAGGAAGTCCTCGCCGATCTCCCGATGCCGCCGGACGAAGCGCTTCCCGGCAAGAATGGCCGCGCCGCCATTCATTTGCTCCACCGGCAGATCTTCGGGAAGAGCGACGGCGCGCCCGGCATATCCGCGGTGATGATGGACGCGATCAACATCACCCAGGATCGCATCGCCCGCTCGCGGCTCGCCGGCGACCCCCCTGACGTCACCATCGCACCAAAGGTGGGCAGCATCGGCCTGTTCGATTTCCATCGCGGCGCCGAGGCCATGGAGCAAGGCGCCAAGGCCACCGAAAGGCAGCTCGACGAGCTTAAGGCGTTGATCGGCGGCTTTGTCGCCTAGCCGGTCGCAATGTATTCCCGCATGGCGGCTGCTTCCATCTCGGCCTCAGCGATGCGCATCTTGACCACATCTCCGATGGACACGAGGCCAATCAACCGGCCCCGTTCGACCACGGGCATGTGCCGAAACCGGTGTGTGGTCATCTCCGACATGAGCCGGTCGATGGTGTCCGCCTCGCGCGCCGTGACCACCGTCTTGGTCATGTAGCCCGATACCGGATCCTTCAGGACCTTCGGACCTGATTGACCGATCGCCCGCACGATGTCGCGCTCGGACACGATGCCCACGACCTTGCCTTCCTCGCCTTCGATGACAATGCAGCCGATGCCATGCTGCTCAAGAAGCTTTGCAGTCTCGAGCAAGGATGTGTCCGCAGAGGCGGTGAAGACGCCCTTGCCCTTCAGCTTAAGAATTGCTGCGACGTTCATGCTCGTTTCCTCCAGCCCGAGAACTTCCGTCTCGGTCGCCTGCGACATTCTGTCCCTGAGTGGCGGGACGTGCAAGAGAGGCCGATTTGAAAAGTTCGAATTGATTCGAAAAGTTCCGGGCGTGGAGGTCAGGACTGCTGCGGAACCGGCTGTTTGCTGCCGGTGTCGAAGAAACCGAAGCCGAGAAGTCCAAATAGAAAACCGCCGATATGAGCCTCCCAGGCGATATTGCCCTCGGTGCCGGCGACTGAGACGACGCCAAGGCCGAAAACGACATTGAGCACCACCCAGAACACCAAGACCGTCAGGATGCGCCGGTCGGTAAGTGTTTTCGACAGGCTTTCCAGCGGGACCTGGGCAAGGTCCGCCTCGCCCCGCGGCCGCGCTCCGAAAACGAACCTCATCGCCGCTGCCATCTGCCCCGAAATGGCCGCCGAAGCTCCCACCACCGGCGTCATCTCGCCAAAGTGAAAGGCGAGATGGGTAAGCGCCCCGGCAATTCCGCAAAGCGCGGAAAAGGAGAGAAACCTCCAATCGCCGAGACGCTGTGCCACCGGACTGCCAAAGGCCGCCATCCACAGCAGATTAACGAGGAGATGCACCCAGCCAGCATGCACGAGCATGTAAGTGACGAAGGATGTGATCGCCGTGAGATAGCCGCCTGGAAGCTCTGCCGCGGCGCCGCTATAGCGGGCCGGAATGAACGCAAGGGCGAGCAGAAATTGAAGGCTCTCCTCGTCGGGCAGAAGCGCCCGAATGAGCTGCATCCCGATCATGACAGCGGCCGTGAGGACCACCACCCGCGGCAGATTGAACATCGGTTCTGACGCGCCCATCGTCGGAGTTTGCATCGCAGGCCTTGGATTGAGGTGGATGTTGGTGAAATCCGCAAGGGACGGTGGCCGCATCCCGTGGGCGATCGACCTTAAACAGTAAGACGTGCACCGGCACGAGCTTTCCGCGGGGCCGCGGCCGCGGCCGTCCACCAAGGGTGACCGGCGCCAGTCGACACAAAGATTTCTGATCAGCCTTACCGCTTCCTAAATATAAATCTACTGTTTACCATTTATGTAAAGTAAACAATCGCGACAAATCACGACGAGGTTCGCTTGTGAGCCAGATTGTAGCCGTCATCATAGCATACAAGGAATTAACTCGCCTGGGCTTGTTCAATCTTGCGTAATGCTCCCTAAGGACAGCTTATCAATACTACAGAAAAGTAGGCTGTTGCTTTATCAAAATCTCAAAACCTTTTTGGGATAGTGCCCCCAACAAAAATGGGGGGTGCAATGAAAGAGTTCGTGTTGGGTTCGGCCTTCTTGATGTTCATCTCGTCCCTGCCTGCCGGGGTGAGCAATGGGCACACGGTTCGATTGGAGCCCGAGCTCGCGCCGCAAAAGGCTGCCTTCTTGCAGTCCTTCGGCAACAGCCTGCCGCCGATCGGCTACGTGACCTTCTGCCGGGAGCATGAGGCCGAGTGCCGGCCTTCAGGTCCGATCGTCGACCGCATGCAGCTGACTGCGCAGAGGCGCAATGAGCTCGAGCGGGTGAACCGCTACGTCAATCAGTCTGTCAGCCCGGTGACCGACCTCGATCTCTACGGCAAGGTCGAGGTCTGGACCTACCCGTCGGGCAAAGGCGATTGCGAGGACTACGTGCTGCTCAAGCGCCGCATGCTGATCGAGCGCGGCTGGCCGGAGAGCACGTTGCTCATCACCGTGGTCCGCGACGAGAACAATGAAGGGCACGCCGTGCTCACGGCGCGCACCGACATTGGCGACCTCGTCCTCGACAACAAGCGCCAGCAGATCGTGCGCTGGACCGACACGCCTTACACCTTCGTCAAGCAGCAGTCGGAGCGCAATCCGTTGGTGTGGAGCTCGCTCATGCCGCCGAGTGGCGATTCCTCGCAGACCACGGCCTCGCACAGCCGCTAGCCACAAGGAGCCTCGATTTTCTGGAGATAAGTTTCAGGCCCGGTGAGCATCCCCCACCATCCCCGACCCAACCGGGCCTCACCTAGAGCCGGCCTCGCTTCGAGCGCCGGCTCCTTTTTTATTCTGCGCAAAGCATGAAAGATGGGGCGCGCGCCCGGCTAACCGCCGAGGTCGAAGTCGAGAATCGCCATCTGAAACTGATAAGCGGTCTCGCCCTCGTCGTCGTCGCGGAACAGGACGCCGATGAACTCGTCGCCGACATAGACCTCGGCGGAGTCTTCCTTGCGCGGCCGCTGCTTCACCTGAAGGGCAGGCAGGCGGAATACCCGCTGCAGGTACCGCTCAAGCTTGATGATTTCGTCTCGCGTCACCCACACCTCCGATTGATGGCAGAACCTTGAGAATGCCTCAGCCGCATGGGCTCGCGCTTTCGTCCGTCCCGTCGTCCCGCACGAGCTGGTCCATGCTGAGCGCCGGCTCCTCGCAGCCTGCCGGGCCGATGTCGCGGGCAGGCACCCCTGCCACGGTCCGCCGCGGCGGCACGTCCTGCACCACCACGCTTCCGGCCGCGACCCGCACGCAATCGCCGATTTTGATGTTGCCGAGGATCTTGGCGCCGGATCCCATCATCACGCCACAACCGATCTTGGGATGGCGGTCGTCGCGTTCGTTGCCGGTGCCGCCGAGCGTCACGCCATGCAGCATCGAGCAATTGTCGCCAACCACCGCCGTCTCGCCGATGACGATTTCAGTCGCGTGGTCGAGCATGATGCCCTTGCCCATGCGCGCCGCCGGATGAATGTCGACCGCAAAGACGCGGCTCGACTGGCTCTGGAGATAGAGCGCAAAGTCCTTCCGCCCCGACTGCCAAAGCCGGTGAGAAAAGCGATAGGTCTCAAGCGCCACGAACCCCTTGAAGTAGAATAGAGGTTCCAAGAAGCGCCGGCAGGCCGGATCGCGCTTGGCCACGGCCATGATGTCGGCGCGGAAACTCTCGCTAAGACCCGGCTCCTCTGCCAGAACCTCGCGGAACGTTTTGAACAGGAGCCCGGTATCGACCGACGGCTGCAACCGATGCGCCACGGTGTGGCAGATGGCATCCTCGAGCGTCGGCTCGCTCAAAATCGTGGCGTAGATCAGGCTGGCAAGCACCGGCTCGTTGGCGCTCGTCTCCTCCGCCTCGCGGCGCACCTGCTCCCATATCGGGTCGTAGCTCTTGATCTGCGGCTTTGCCGCGGTGAAGGCCTTGTTCATGACAACCACCTCTCGGAAGCTCCCTTCATTCGAGGGTTCATTTTCCTGTTTCACTAGCATGGGACTTAGGGCCGCTGGGTTAAAAAGTCGAGCACAGCCTGCTTGAAGCTGGCATCGCCGACCGCCTTCATATGATCGCGGCCCTTGATATCGAACAGCTTGGCGCTCGGAATGAGTGCCGCAAGCTCGGCTCCTGAGCCGCCGATCACGTCTTCCGTGCCGACTGCCACGAGGACCGGAACCCTAATGCCGGCAAGAAGCTCAGGCGTGATCTTTTCGCGCGGCCCGCGCATGCACGCGGCAAGCGCTCTAAGGTCGCCCTTGGTGTGCTCGGCGAACGCCCGGAAGCTGCGCGCCGTGTCATTGGCGACCTCGTCGATGCTCCGCGCCTCGAGAGCCTTGGCGAGCGGCCCCGTCCCCACCATGCCCCGCACCATGTTGATGCCGAGCCCGGCAAGGATGACGCTGCGCACGCGCTCCGGATGATTGAACACCAGGAAGGCCGAGATGCGCGACCCCATGGAGTAGCCCATGACGTCGGCCTGCTCGATGCCGAGGTGATCGAGCAGGCGGCGCGCATCCTCGGCCATCGTCGGGGCGCCGTAGCGCTCGGGCTGGTAAAGTTTCTCGCTGTGCCCATGCCCCCGATTGTCGAAGGCGACGACGCGACGGCCGCTTGCCGTCAGCGTGCCGACCCAGCCTGGGTCGACCCAGTTGGTCGCAACGTTGGAGGCAAAGCCGTGGATGAGCAGGATCGGCTCCCCCTCCCCCTCATCGGAATAGGCGATGCGCACGCCATCGGATTGGAAGCTCGGCATTCCTCTATCGCTCCGGACTTTCGCCGACTATGCTCACGCGCGACCTACTCGGGAAACATGTGACGCTGCTGCCATGGCTCAAACGCTGGTGCCTCATTTCGTGAATGACAAGGGCGTCGACCGCATCGCGATCGGCGTCAAGGAATTCCAATGCATGGGGGCGACGCCGCCTTTCGACCATCCCCATGTCTATCTCGATATGGGGGACGAGGCGCAACTCGTCTGCCCCTATTGTTCGACGCTGTTCCGCTACAACCCAGCCCTCAAAGCCACCGAGAGCGACCCGCCAAGTTGTGTGTTCGTGGCGACCGCGCCGCCCGGCGCACCGGAGGCTTGAGCGCTCCGGCAATGACGAAGCCCGGGCCGCACAGCCGCGCGCTCATCGTTGGCGGCGGCATTGGCGGACTCACCACGGCCCTTGCGTTCGCGCGAAACGGCATGAGCTCCACGGTTCTCGAGCGCTCCGCTTTCGCCGAGGAGACCGGGGCCGGCATCCAGCTCGGGCCGAATGCAACGCACGCCTTGGCTGAGCTCGGCGTGCTCGATGCAATTGCAGCGGCGGCCTTCACACCCGATGTGCTCCGGCTGTTCGACGGCCTGTCGGGGGCAAGTCTCGCCTCGGTGCCGCTCGGGCGCGTCGCCGAGGAGCGCTATGGCGCCCCCTACCTCACGCTTCACCGCGCCGATCTCCATGCAGGCCTGCTTGCCGCCTGCCGAGGCGACGGCGCGATCGAACTCAGGACCGGCTTCGAGGTCACGGAGGCCGAGACCCTCGCAGAGCCCGTATTCGTCCGTGGCGCGGATGGAACGCGAATCGAAGGCTCCGCTTTGGTTGCCGCCGACGGTCTCTGGTCGCGGCTGCGCGACCGCATCGCTCCCGACGCAGGTTTGCGCTTTTCCGGTGCCACCGCCTGGCGTGCCTTGTTGCCGCGCCGTGAGGCGCAGGCGCCGTTCGACGCCCCGGAGGTCGGACTGTGGCTCGGGCCGCGCGCTCATCTGGTCCACTATCCCGTACGCGGCGGCAAGGACTTGAACATCGTCGCCGTGGTGGAGGGCGGCAGCGCCAAGCAAGGCTGGAGCCGGCGCGCCGAAGCGGATGTCCTGCTGCGAAGCTTCCAGCGCTGGGCTCAACCGGCCAAAGACTTGTTGGAGATGGTCGAGACCTGGCGCTGCTGGTCGCTCATTCGGCTGAAGCCGTTGCCCCGCTGGACGGACGGGCGCATGGCGCTTCTCGGCGATGCCGCCCATCCCGTGCTGCCCTATCTCGCCCAAGGCGCTGCTCTCGCCATCGAGGACGCCGTTGTGCTGGCGGCAAGCCTCAAGGCTGCCGGCGGCGACGCATTGGCTGCGTTTCCTCGCTACCAGTCGCTGCGCATGGAGCGTGCCGCCCGCGTCCAAGCCCAGGCCGCGCGTTTCGGACGCATCTACCATCTCCGCGGACCGCTGGCGTTCGCGCGTAATTTTCTGCTTGGGCGAAGGCGCCCAGAGTCTCTGCTGCAAAGCTTCGACTGGCTCTACGGAAATTGGGATACCTAGCTGGCGGGGGTCGTCTTTTTCGGCCCCGCCGTCAACAAGACAAGCGTCCCGGCGAGCGCCGACAGCAGCGACCCTGCCAGCACGGCAAGCTTGAGCACCACTTCCTTTTCCGGATCAGTAAAGGCGAGCAAGCCTATGAAAAGACTCATGGTGAAGCCAATGCCGCAGAGTAGCGAGACCCCGTAAATGTGGCGCCAACTGGCGCCGGCCGGAAGCGCGGCAATACGCGCCCTCTTGGCCAGATACACCGCAGAAAGAATTCCGATCTGCTTGCCAAGGAAGAGACCGCCGACGATCCCCAGTCCAAGCGGCGACAGCACCAACATCTGGCCGGCCGAGTCGATCGACAGGCCGGCATTGGCGAAGGCGAAGATCGGCAACACGACGAACGCCACCCACGGCGAGAGCGCGCGTTCCATGCTGTGCAGCAGCGAGTGCCCGTTGTCGTCGGTGCCGTTGATGGGAATCATCATGGCCAGTACCACGCCGGCGAGCGTCGCATGGATGCCTGAGAACAGCATCGCAATCCACAGCAGCACGCCGAGCAGGACGTAGGGGAGAAGCCGTGTCTCCCCGCGCCGGTTGAGCCAATAGAGCACGGCCGCGAACACCGCGGCGACGGCAAGCGCCGCGATGGAAAGACCGGAAGCGTAGAAGGTTGCGATGATGAGGATCGCGCCGAGATCGTCGATGATGGCGAGCGAAGTGAGGAAGACCTTGAGCGAGCCCGGTACCCGCGAGCCGACCAGGGCGAGCACGCCAAGCGCAAAGGCGATGTCGGTCGCGGTAGGAACCGCCCAGCCGCGCCAATTCTCCGGATGAGGGAAATTGACGGCCATGAAGATCACCGCCGGCACGAACATGCCGCCGAAAGCCGCGACCAGCGGAAGCGTGCGGCGCCGCCAGGTGTCGAGCTGGCCCTCCACCATCTCCCGCTTGATCTCGAGCCCGACCAAGAGAAAGAAAAAGGCCATCAGCCCATCATTGATCCAATGCAGGAGGTCGAGCCCCCCGATTGGCGCGTGCAAAACGTCCTTGTAGCTCTGGGCAAGCGGAGAATTTGCTGCGACGAGACCGAGCGCGGCGCTTGCCATCAACACAAGGCCGCCCAACGCCTCGGACTCGATGAAGCGTTGGAACGTCGTTCTCGTGCGGCGCGATGAGGACATGAGCGGACCCCGGCGATCTACGCTGCCCTATAACCGGGGGGCTACAGTCGGCCAACCCAATTCACACGCGGGGTTGAAGGCTCACGTCCGGGTGTGGGAAGCGGCCGCACCCTTTACGAATGCACCCGCTTTCCAAGCCGTCGAATCTAAAAGCTCTTGGCCTAATGCCCCGGAGCGCCCCGGCGGGCCGTCTCATACAGGAACCACACGCGCCGTTCGGCCTGGTCGATCCAATTCTCGATGAGACTCGCGGTCGCCACGTCGTTCTCCTCGTCGCAAAGCGCGTGGGTCTCGCGCAAGGCGGTGATCACCGCCTGGTTGTCGGAGCGGAGCTCGGCCAGCATGTCGAGCGGATCGACATAGTCTGCGTCGTTGTCTGGGATGCGCTTGAGACGGGCGACCTCACCGATGGAATGGACTGTGAGGCCTCCGACCTTGCGCACCCGCTCGGCAATATCGTCGGTGGTGGCGAAGATCTGGTCGGCCTGCTCGTCGAACATCAGGTGATAGTCGCGGAAATGCGGTCCGCTGACGTGCCAGTGGAAGTTCTTGGTCTTCAAATAGAGCGCGAACATATCGGCGAGTAGCGTGTTGAGCGCGGCGGTGATATCGCGACTGGCATTGCTGCCGAGATCGGTCGGGGTCTGGAGTGGCGCCTTGCGGCGCTCCTTTACGTCCTTATCCATGTGCATGTCTCCTTGGCGGGAATGGTGCGATAACGCATCTATGTGGCAGCAAGTTGCAAATGCGCTTGTTGCCGCTTGCTGAATTCGTTGCAAAATAATGGCAATTGCGGTTCATGTCCGCACCCGGAAAGAACCAAGGTTTGCCCCGGGAATTGAGGCCCAAGGCGGGCTTCGCTATGCTTTGGGCGTCCGCGCAAAGGAGTATGGCATGTTTATCGCTATGAACCGGTTCAAGGTCCACAAAGGATCTGAGCACGACTTCGAGCAAGTCTGGCTGACGCGCAAGACGCATCTCGAGCAGGTGCCGGGATTCATGGTCTTCCACCTGCTCAAAGGCCCGGAAAAAGACGACCACGTGCTCTACGCTTCTCACAGCGTTTGGCGCTCGCAGAAGCACTTCGAGGCATGGACCCGGTCGGAAGCTTTCCGCAAAGCCCATTCCAGCGCCGGTGCCGGCAAGCCGCTCTATCTCGGTCATCCCGAATTCGAGGGCTTCACCGTCCTGCAGGAAGTAAAGACCGACGCCGGAGCAGGCGTCGCCGCCGAGTGACGATCAGTTGACCCGGGTGACCTGCACCAGATTGTCCGAGAAGGTCGGCGCCCGGCCAAGGCTGCAAAAGGCGTCGGAGGAGATCGAATTCACCGACCCGTCCGAGCGGTTCATGCTCCGCCAATAGCCGAGCGTGGCGACGATCACGCCTTCCTGCACGTCGTCGGTGACGCGGGCGAATCCCTCGAAGTCGCCGCGATCGTTGAACACCCGCACCGGATCGCCCTCGCGGATCGAGCGCTCTTGCGCATCCTTCGGGCTCAGCATGACGAACTGCTCCCCCTGGCCTTTGATCTTGTGCGGCTCGTTGGCGTAGCAGGAATTGAGGAAGCCGTGGCTCTTCGGCGAGATGATGTTGAGCGGATAGTCCGCAGCGCGTGCGGCATTGCTGTCAGGGCTCTCGCGCGGCGGCACATAGCCAGGCAGCGGATCGACGTCCTCTCCCGACTGCATCGCCTCGTACATCATGCGGAACGGGGGCGCGACGAAGTTCTTGGCGTCCCTGACCATGAACTCGACCTTGCCTGAGGGCGTCGGGAAATTTCCGTTGGCGTGCGGCAGCCGGTCGTCTGGCGTGCCGACGGCAAGATGGAAATAACCGTGCTTGCGGAAATGTTCCATGCCGACGCCGGCCATCTGCGGCGCGTCCCATTTCACATAGTGCTCGGCGAGCTCCATATCGCCCATCTTGAACTGGTCGTCGTCGTAGCCCATGCCCGCCGCAAGCAGTCGGAAAATCTCGGCGTTGGACTTCGCCTCGCCGCAAGGCTCGATCGCCTTCTCGTTGATGGTGAGATAGAAATGCCCCCAGGAAAACATCATGTCGTCGTGCTCTCCGGCCATGGTCGCCGGCAGCACGATATCGGCGTAGGCCGCGGTGTCGGTGACGAAATGCTCGGCCGTCACGAAGAACAGATCCTCGCGCGACAGCCCCTTCACGATCTTGTTCGTCTGCGGCGCCTGGCTCACCGGGTTGGTGTTGTAGACGTAAAGGCCCATGATCGGCGGATCGAGCTTCATCTCGCCGGTCAGCGCCTGGCCAAGCTGGAGGTTGTTGACCACCCGCGTGCCTGACCTGATGAAATCCGGACGCGAGACGCGCGCCCAATCGACCGGAAACTCCCAAAGCGGCATCTGCAACAATCCGCCGCCGACATGGCGCCATGAGCCGGCGAGCGCTGGGATGGCGCACACGGCGCGGATGGTCTGACCGCCGCCCGCGTGCCGCTCGAGCGCCACACCCATGCGGATCACGGAAGGCTGGGCTTTGGCGAAGTCCTGAGCAAAGCGGGCGACATCGGCCGCAGGCACGCCGGTGACGCGCTCGACGTAAGCCGGGGTGAACTCCTTGGCGCGCTCGGCAAGCTCCTCGAAGCCGACCGTGTGCTTCTCCACCCACTCGCGGTCGACAAGGCCATTCTCGATCAGCGCGGCGATCACCCCCATGGCGAAGGCGCCGTCGGTGCCGGGTTTCGGCATGATGTGCCAATCGGCCTGCTTGGCGGTGCGCGAGCGGTAGGAATCGATCACCACGACCTTGGCGCCGCGTTTCCGCGCTTCGAGCACGAAGGGCCAATGGTGCAGGTTGGTCGAGATCGAGTTACACGCCCAGATCACGATATATTTCGAATGGACGAAACTCTCCGGATCGACGCCGCCGGTCGGGCCGACCGTGAGCAGCCATGCGGTGGAAGAGCCTGAGGCGCAGAACGTCTTCTCGTTCACCGTCGAGCCGAGCTTGTTGAAGAAGGCATCTCCCGCCGTGAGCCCCTGCACCAGGCCCTCATTGCCGAGATAGGAGTACGGCATGATCGCCTGGCTGCCGTATTTCGCCATGATGTCCTTCCAGCGCGAGCTGATCTCGGCGATCGCCTCGCCCCAGGAGATGCGGGTGAATTGGCGCGAGCCCTTCGGCCCCGAACGGCGCAAAGGATAGAGCACGCGGTCGGGATTGTAGTGATGGTCGTGGTAGTCCTTCAGCTTCACGCAAAGAGTGCCGCGCGTCATCGGGTGATCCTTGTTGCCGCGCACCTCCACCAGCTTGCCGTCCTCCACCTCGTAAACCATGGCGCAGGTGTCGGGGCAGTCATGGGGACACCCGCCGAAGAACGTTTTGCGTGCAGGCTGATCGTTCATGCCTTGAGCCCTCCTTAGAAACTTGCACGCCGGCTTCTGCTGGCCGGCAATCGCATCAGCCTAAGGACGCGCCGCGCGCTTGTCGATCAGCAAGAAGGAGAAGATCCAAGACCTTGGCGGGGGCTCCGCGAAGCCTAGGCGACGCGGACAAAAGGGGACTGGACGAAAGCGCCCGAGCCTTTCATATATTTGTCTTGCGGGCGACGGCCTCCGCGCTCAAATGGCCGAAATCAGCCCCCTTCGTAACGATTAGGCGGCCCGGCATTGCTTAAGCACAATGCACATTGAGCCCGTATACCGCTGCCTCCGGAGGCGCCGTTGAACCAGGCAAAATCCCTCGACCAGGCGCTCGCGGAGGCGTTTCTGAAGGCGGACCATCTCCCGGCGCCCTTGGATCAACGGCTCAAGGTCTACCTCGGGGAGTCGCGCGCTCTGCTTCCCGAGCTTGAGGCGACCTACGATCAGCTCGTTGCCCGCATCGCCGACAATGTCCATTCAAGCAACCAAGTGCCCGCGGTCGGCGAGATCTTGCCTGATTTCTGCCTGACCGACAGCGAAGGGAAGCTTGTCGACCTTGCCGCACTGCTGGACAAGTGCCCGCTCGTGATCAGCTTCAATCGCGGGCCCTGGTGCGACTATTGCGGGCTCGAGCTTCATTCGCTCGCCCGGGCCTATCCCGAAATCGTCGCTGCCGGCGGCGACGTGGTCTCCATCGTGCCTGAGACCGCCAAATATGCGCGCAACCTTCAGGCAACGCGCGGGGTGCCGTTCCGCGTGCTCACCGACATGGATCTCGGCTATGCCCTCAGTCTGGGGCTTGCGTTCTGGGTCGGGCAAAAGATCATGGACATGTACCGGGGCTTTGGCATCGACCTTGCCCAGTTCCAGGGAAATGGCGGCTGGTTCCTGCCCATCCCGGCCACCCTCGTGGTCGGGAGCGACGGCCGGGTCAAAACCCGCTTCGTCGACCCCGACTTCCGCCACCGCATGCGGACCGAGGACATCGTGAAAGCGGTGCGCGAAGCCGCCCAGGACTGAGCCTATGCCGCGATCAGCTTCGTTCAGGCGCTTGCCAGGCAAGGCTAAACAAGCGGGACAAAAGCCGCGGCGGCTAAAGTTTTCCTACCGGCCCCCCTCGCTGAGGCTCTAAACTCAGCCGTCGCAATTGGGGGGAATGCTCATGTCACTCGGCACAATTCTTGTCATCGTTCTGATTCTGATCCTGCTCGGCGTCATTCCGACCTGGGGCCACAGCCGGGCTTGGGGCTATGGACCGTCCGGCATCGTCGGCCTGATCCTGATTATCCTCTTGATCCTACTGTTGCTTGGGAAGCTCTAGCCCGGCCACGACGTCAGGGGATCGCGGGTTGGCTATGCAGACTCGCGATTCTCGTTTGACAAGAACCCTGTCGGCTGGCGGACACCGATTTCAAGACTCGCCCTGAGCAGCAGGAATAGCGCCAGCGCATTCAACAGATGCCAGGCGAAGTGCGTGCCGATTTTGCGCCCTTGGAACTGGTAGGCGTCGCACAACGCAAGATCGAGGGAGCGGAACGTCACCGAGATGGCGAAGATCAACGCCGCCCAGAGAATGAAGGGGGCGGCCGGATGTTTCCGTTCGGCGAGCAATCCTCCGACGATCGCCATGGCGAGCAGCGCCGGCAGATAGACGAGGCTGCCGTTCAGGCACTCAGAGGCGCCGGTGACCTCTGAACCTGGGAAGCCGATGCCGCCGCCCCAGCATTTGAGCTGCATGGTCAAAAACACAATTGCCGCAAAGCCGATCAGCGTGAGCACGGTCCAGCCCGGTGCCACGCCCAAGAAGCGGTTCAGCGCAAAGCCGAGATAGACCAGCATGAAAAGGTCGATGGGGATGACGTCGGCGAGCAAGGACGCCCGGTCGGCCAAGAGATGGAAGGCGAGGCTGCCGAGCCCGATCACGAACACAAGAGCGATGAGCAGGAAATGGTCGGCGCTCCGCATCTCCCTCGGCCGGCGCAACAACAGCAGGAGCGCGACGAGCGCCGCCAGCAAAAAGGCGGCATTGCTTGCGGCGTTGAACGGCTCGGCTAAGAGCGCGTCGCTGCTGCCCCGCTCGCAATAAAGGAACACGTGCTCGCTCAGGCCCATGGCGCTCCTCCTCCCAGCGCTAGGAAGGCTCGTTGGCCTGCGAAAGTTCCATGCTAGCCGCCTTTCAATTCCCCCCTTCGCGTCCTATGCTCGACTTTGAAAGGCCGGAGCTTGGGGGACTTATTGTGAAGCCCGCAAACACTGTCGCGATTGTCGTCGGCGTGGTCGTGCTCGGCGTGGGCGTCCGCGCCGGACCTGCCGACGCGGAACGATGGCGGCAGCCGGTTACCGACCCCGCTCATCCCCACATCACCGTTCAGAGCGACCTATATCCTTCCGAGACCATCTCGGCGCCGGTCCGCAGCGGCCCGCGCGGCGATGAGGTGCGGCTGCCAGGAGGGACCTGGGTTCCTTGCGGCTTCAATTGCTATTTCACGCTGAGAAATGCGACGATCGATTTCTGGCGGCGCTACGACGTGTTTCCTCAATAGGACATCCATCCTCATGCCGAGGAGCGCATCGAGATGCGCGTCTTGAAGCATGGGCCTTATCCTTCGCGACGGCTGCCCTCATCCTGAGCTGGCCATCCTCTTCTTAGAGTCGCTCGCTCAGCTCGCCCTCAGGATGAGGATGGCCTGTCGAAGGACGGCCCTCCTCTATTCGTCCTGCGGGATGTCTTCCTCGTTGATGGGAGGACCTTCTTCGTCGTTGTCGTCGCTCTGCGGCATGCCGAGGCTCGTTTTGCACTCGTCCTCGAATCCTTCGTTTTTCGCCATCAGCTCTTCGAGGGTGGGATAGTTCGCCGCGTCCTCGTCGGTGATCTCGTCCTTGTGCATCTTGGTCATCATGTCGACGTCGGACTGGCTGATCTTCTTATCTTTGAACTTTCCGGCGATACACTCGCAATAGAGTTGCGGCGTGGCCTTGCCGCCGCTCGCCGCAAAGCCAGGCTCGTCGGTGACCACGGGATCGGCGACACAAGCAGCAAGAAAGGCGTCGGTGTTAAGCGCGCCGGCCGGTGCAGCCTCGGCACCCCCTGCCGCGAGAAGGAGAAGCGCTGCAACGATAGGGCCGCGCATCAGACCATCGACCATACTACCCTCCAATGGCGTGCAGCGCGGCTCTGGCAAGAGGGGCTTAACTGCCGCGCCCAAGCATAAGAAAGGAATCGGCCTACCGGCAACTGTCCAAAGTGGCCATCACCGCGGCGATCTCGGTTTTTGGTTGAGAGACTTTCTTACTGCTTCTTGGGCTCCAGGGCGAGCCGAATATGCAGTTCTTTCAACTGTTTAGCGCTCACTTCGGAAGGTGCGCCCATAAGCAAATCTTCCGCCTGCTGATTCATGGGGAACATGACGACCTGCCGCAGATTCTCCTCGCCGCAAAGCAGCATGACGATGCGGTCGATGCCGGGCGCGATGCCGCCATGGGGCGGCGCTCCATATTGCAACGCGCGCAACATGCCGCCGAAGCGCTGCTCGAGATCGTCTTTGGAATAGCCGGCAAGGGCGAAGGCCTTCTCCATGATCTCGGGCTTATGGTTGCGGATGGCGCCGGAGGACAGCTCCACGCCGTTGCAGACGAGATCGTATTGCAAAGCGAGGATGTCTTCAGGCTCCATGCTCTCGAGCGCTTCGAAGCCGCCTTGCGGCATGGAGAACGGATTGTGTGAGAAGTCGATCTTCTTCTCCTCCTCGTTCCACTCATACATGGGGAAATCGACCACCCAGCAGAACTCGAAGCGATCGTGAGCGATAAGGCCGAGCTCCGAGCCGAGCTTCGTGCGCGCGCGGCCGGCGAAATCGACGAACTCCTTAGGCAGACCCGCGATGAAGAACACGGCGTCGCCGCCCCTCAGGCCAAGCTGCTCGCGGATTGCTTGGGTGCGCACAGGGCCGAGGTTGTTGGCGATGGGCCCCTTGCCGGGAGGATCGGCCTCTGCGGCGGCGCCGCTCGCCGCCTTCTCGAAGCTGATATAGCCCATGCCCCTTTGGCCCTCGGCGATCGCCCAGGCGTTCATGCGGTCGCAGAAGGCGCGTGAGCCGCCGCCCGGCGCGGGGATCGCCCAAATGCGCGTGTTCTCGTCCATCTCGATCATGCCGGCGAACAGCTTGAAGCCGGAGCCGCGGAAATGCTCGGTCACGTCCTGCATCTCGATCGGGTTGCGCAGATCGGGCTTGTCGGTGCCGTATTGCCGCATCGCCTCGGCATAAGGGATGCGCGGGAATTTCGGCGTCACCGCCTTGTGGCCGCCGAATTCCTCGAACAACCCGCGCATGATCGGCTCGACCGTGTCGAACACGTCCTCCTGCGTGACGAAGCTCATTTCGAGATCGAGCTGATAGAACTCCCCAGGCGAGCGGTCGGCCCGGGCGTCCTCGTCGCGGAAGCAGGCCGCGATCTGGAAATAGCGATCGAAGCCGGCGATCATGATCAGCTGCTTGAACTGCTGCGGCGCCTGGGGCAGCGCGTAGAATTTCCCCGGATGCACGCGGCTCGGCACGAGATAGTCGCGCGCGCCTTCAGGCGAGGAGGCCGTGAGGATCGGGGTCTGAAACTCGAAGAAGCCAGCCTCCCGCATGCGGTTCCGCAGCGACCAGATGATCGCCTGCCGCTTCATGATGTTGGCGTGCAGGCTCTCGCGGCGGAGGTCGAGGAAGCGATATTTGAGCCGCGTCTCCTCCGGATAGTCAGGCTCGCCGAACACCGGCAACGGCAGCTCCTTCGCCTCCGACAGCACCTCGAACGCCTTGGCCCTGACCTCAATCTCTCCGGTTGGCAGACTTGGATTGATGGTTTCGGCGGAGCGCGCGACGACCTCGCCATCGACGCGCACGACCCATTCCGGTTTCAGCTTTTCCGCCTCGGCGAAGGCCGGCGAAGCCGGATCGACCACGCATTGGGTGATGCCGTAATGGTCGCGAAGATCGATGAACAGCAACCCGCCATGGTCGCGCACGCGGTGCACCCAGCCGGAGAGCCTGACGGTTTGGCCGACATTCTCTTTCCGCAACTCGCCACAGGTTTTGGTGCGATAGGGGTGCATGACAGGAGGACAAAGTTGATGGGAGGATCGCGCCGGAACAGCGCATGGGACGACCCGCCTTGTCAAGGCAAGCGGCGGTTCTGGAACAAAGCGAGCGCGCCCGAGTTTATTGGCCATGCGGCACATTGAGGGAGAATTTCAATGTTTAGGATTGTTGAGAGCCTTCCCATAAGAACGCGTTTGCCCATTGAGGCCTGGGCACTCGCGGGGCTCGTGGCACTCTTCTCGTTGGTGTCCTCGCTCGTGCACATGTCGGACGCCGACCACACGCGGCCGAGCCTTGAGCAAGCGACCGATCAGGTAAAGTCAGCGCAACAAGCGCGTGTTTGAGCGATCGGCTTAACCACGAGCCATGAGCCCTGCGGCCCATCGCCGCCTCTGCCAGTAACCGAGTCAGAGAACCATCGCCCCGGCTTCCTGCGGTCGGTGCTACCGGCGGGCGCTGGGCCCCCGGCGATCAAAGTACGGGGTAAGTCGATTGACGTCGATCGGCGCACTTGGCCTTGAGCCGCGGCTTAAGCTATATCCGCACCCGATGCCTCTCGTTACCCGCACCGAGGACCTGGCCGAGGCTTGCGCACGGCTTGGCGCTGCCCCTTTTGTGGCGGTGGACACCGAGTTCATGCGCGAGCAGACCTTTTGGCCCCGGCTCTGCCTCATTCAGATGGCGGCGAACGGCACTGAGATCCTGGTGGACAGTCTCGCGCCGGGTCTAGACCTTCAGCCCTTTTTCGATCTGATGGTCAACGAGCAGGTACTGAAGGTCTTTCATTCGGCGCGCCAAGACGTTGAAATTGTCCATCATTTGGCGCGGGTGATCCCGCGTCCGATCTTCGACACGCAAGTTGCCGCCATGGTCTGCGGCTTCGGCGAGGCGGTGAGCTACTCGATGCTGGTGAAGCGGTTGCTGAACCGCAACCTGGACAAGACCTCGCGCTTCACCGACTGGAGCCGCCGGCCCCTCTCCGAGCGCCAGTTCACCTATGCGCTCGGCGACGTTGAGCATCTTCGCGATCTCTACCCCAAGCTCCGCAGCCAGCTCGACCGGTCGGAGCGCGCAAGCTGGCTCAACGAGGAGATGGCGGTGCTCACCGACCCTGCGACCTACGAGCTTCATCCCGAGCACGCCTGGAAGCGACTCAAGATGAGGATCAAGACGCCGAAGTCTCTGGCCGTGCTCATGGAACTTGCCGCCTGGCGCGAACGCGAGGCTCAGAGCCAGGACGTGCCGCGCGCCCGCATCCTGAAGGATGAGGCGCTTTACGACATTGCGAGCCAAGCGCCGCGGACAACCGAGGATCTCGGCTCGCTCAGGACCCTGCATAACGGCTTCGCCCGCTCCATGCGCGGCCGCGCCGTGCTCGAGGCGGTGTCCAAGGGGCTCGAGCGCGATCCAAAGACAATCCCGCCGATCGAGCGCGGCGAACCGATGCCGCCGGAGGCGCAAGCCGTAGTCGACCTCCTGCGGGTGCTGCTCAAGGCAACCGCCGGCAAACATGGGGTGGCGCCGAAGCTGATCGCGACCAGCGATGAGCTGGAAGAGATCGCCCGCTCCGATGACATCGACGTGCCGGTTCTGCGCGGCTGGCGGCGGAAGCTGTTCGGCGACGATGCGCTTGCCTTGAAGCGGGGCGAGCTCGCCCTCGTCATCAAAGGGAGCGAGGTCACGGTGCTACCGGCGGGCGAGCCAAAGAACAAGCGAGACCAGCAGGCTCGCGAGGATTGAGGTGGTAATCGGCAGGTAGAGCACGAAGCTGGGCAGCCTGCCGAGACCGAAGCGGATGCTGGGAACTCCCCAATATGCGCCGTTACTCCTCGGGCAGCCAAGGATCGCACACACGCAGTAACTCGAACCGAATTTCTGATGCGGTACCTGTTAGATCTACAGTGGCAAACCGAATTGCGTGTCCTTGGATCACTGCCGTCTCGTCAACCTTCTGCTCGACGGTTGGATGCAGGAACAAGCCCTGAGCTCGATCAGCGAGCACATCGAGACCTGCTTGTGAGCGTAGGTATGAGTACATTTGGTACAGGTATCCGCTTCGCAAGCTCTCTTCTCGATACCAACCCTTGGTCAAAACGGTATTGAATTTCGTATCGATGACAATACGTCGGCACGCGTGAGCATCCTCCAAAATCACGTCCGTGCGCATCATCGGTAGAACTTTGTCGATCTGCGACGTCTTCTTCTCGATCTGCCACGCAAGCCTTTTGCCGCATGTGACTTGCCATTTCTTGGGGTTCAACACGACCTCGTAAAATCCGCCGACCGCTCTTTCGTAGAGATGACGGACCCAGCGCTCCTCCTTATCAGGCAGGGGCAGGAAATTAGATCCTACGGCTTCATTAGGTAGCGTAAGGTCAAAGGCCAATTTGGCCGCAGCAACCATGATCCGATCATCGGCATCATGGCGGCCGAAACGATCTTTGCTCAGCTGCATACGCGTAGGTGGATTGCCTGACACTCCCAGCGATTTCATATCGTTTGCAAGTTTTCGGCAGTAATGAGCCAATTCACTCCGTTGCACCACACGGGAGATCGCCTCCAAGGCCGCACGGACAAAACGGTTGCGTGGTGTGTCGATTGTTAGTGTTTCAAATCTGCAGGCGACCCGACCACGCAAAAGAAGATGATTGCACTCGGTCTTCAGGACGTCGATCCGCCCACGAACTCGCCCAAGGATGCCTTCCGAAGATTGGTAGCTCATACTGAGATTGCGGCGCTGGCGCTTTTCAACGGCGTCGGCCAGGATTTCTGCCACTAGGTCGGGCAATTCATCGACACTGTCCTCTAGCCCCACACGACCACTTTTTCGTGTGCGAAACAAATCCGATGCATACAACATGAGAAGCCAGAGATTACGGACGGGAATGCGTCCGACATAGCCAATCCCAATGCTAGTGCGGGTCATCGATATCGATCACCACTCTCGAATGAGCTGATCGAGCGCCTCTTCGGCGCGCTTCGGTGCATCGAACCAGTATTCTTCCAGAAGCGGACCGATTTCCGTTTCGGCCACCTGCCGGAACCATTCTTTGGTAGTTCCGCTTTCGAGGCGATGCGGTGGCGTGACGTAACTGTGGCCAATGCGAAATTGATTGCCGAGTTCGTCGGCGATTTGTTGATTGAGTGCAGTTATCCGGCGTTCAATGTCTCCGACGAGTGTTGGATCAACCCCGCATTCTTTGACTACCCAGTGTCGCCAAGCGTCACCGAGCTTTGGTTCGAGCGTCACGAATGCGAAGCGCCTACGAAAAGCGAGATCTACTAGCGCCAGTGAGCGGTCAGCAATATTCATGGTGCCGATCACGTAGAGATTTTCTGGAATGTGCACAGGCAGTCGCCTGCCGTCAGCATCCGGATAAGCGAGCTCTAACGCTTCGCTCGGTGTCCGCTTTCCTGCCTCCAAAAGTGTTATCAGTTCCCCGAAAATCTGCGCCGGGTTGCCTCTGTTGATCTCCTCGATCACGACGACATACTGAGATGAGAAGTCTTTGGAGGCGGCCTTGATCGCCTCCATGAAAATTCCCTCTGCTATGTTGAGCTTTCCGTCGCCGGTCGGCCGCCACCCTCGTACGAAGTCTTCATATGATAGATTGGGGTGAAACTGGACTGCGCGGAGCTTGTTCTCATCCTTCTGCCCCATGAGTAAGAATCCCAATCGCTTCGCAG
>NZ_JBOHJB010000016.1:0-42566 GCF_050728395.1 Methyloceanibacter sp. | reverse complement strand
CCCCCACCCGACCGGCTCGCGCCGGTCGACCTCCCCACGAGGGGGAGGTATGAGAAGCAGCGCTGGGCAGCGAGGCGATGAAACACGCCTGAGCGGCGCAACACGCTCCCCGCTCTCCCCTTGTGGGAGAGCACGCGCTCGCATTTTGATGCGCTATCGCTCGCTGCTTGAGAGCCATGCGAGCGCGGTGAGGGGTAAGCGGCTTTGCCGCGTCGAAAAAGATTCACCCCCACCCGACCGGCTCGCGCCGGTCGACCTCCCCGCAAGGGGGAGGTATGAAAAGTATACGGAAGCCACAGCAGCGCTGGGCGGTCAAGCAATTGATCATGCCCATCGAGCCCCCTCACAAATCGAGCGGCGCGGAGTCCGGCAGCAAATGGTGGAAGGTGTTGAGGTAGAGAACGAATCTCAGCGCGCCTCCGGGCGCGCGCTCGAGGATCCAGTCCTCGCCGACGACAGCCTTGATCGCGTTGGGCGCCGGCCGGCCGGCAATCTCCACCTGCCAATAGACGGTGCCTTGCGCCCGAACGCGCTCGGGCGATGCATTGAGCGGCGTGAGCTCGAAATGTCCGAAGCTGTGGTGCTCGTTGACCCACTGAGCATGCAGGGTCTCGTGCTCCTTGAGGCTGATGGTTGCGCCGTTCCAGGCGATGTAGATGCGCGCATGAGGATCGAGGAAGAATTGCGCCTGCTCGGCGGCCGTCGCTCCGTTCGCCACTGCATTGAAGAAGCGCATGCCGAAGTCCCGAATTTCATCCAGGGTGATCATCGCAGCGCCCCTCCCGGCCAGCCGGCCCCGACGCGGGCGTAAATGAAAGCGCCCGCGGAGTCGAGTGGGACAAGCGGGTGGTGAAGCATTTGATCATGCCCATGCGGCGCAACCAGCTCCCGCTCTCCCCTTGTGGGAGAGCACGCGCTCGCATTTTGATGCGCTATCGCACGCTACTTGAGCGCCATGCGAGCGCGGTGAGGGGTAAGCCGCGTAGCGGCGTCAAAAATAGAAATACCCCAGCGCTGAGAAATCCCCCACCCGACCGGCTCTCGCCGGTCGACCTCCCTGCAAGGGGGAGGTATGAGTCCTCAGCTTCAACCGAGACTACCCTCACCAAGCCTGCCGGAACCTGCCTGAATGACCATGCCCCCTAGTCCCTCCGAGGACGCCCAGGAGCTCTTGGACGAGGCCAACAGGGCCAGCGATCCGGCCTGGAGCAGCTGGCTCGCCTTCCTCCTGCTGCTGACCTATGTGGTGGTGACGCTCGCATCCGTGAGCCACAAGAACCTCCTGCTCAACAGCCCGGTCAAGCTGCCCATCATCAACGCCGACATTCCCCTGGTTGGCTTTTTCCAATACGCGCCGCTGCTGTTCCTGCTCGTCTATTTGTCGCTCCTCGTTCAGCACGTCATCCTGGCGCGGAAATATCGCAGGTTCACCGACGCCATCGCCCCTTATGAGATGGAAACCGGGACCCAGCACCCGGCCCGTGAACGGGTGCATTCCTACGTGTTCTCGCAGATCGCGGCCGGCCCCAGGCCCAATCTGATCACCAAGTTCATGATGCAGCTGATCGTCTACGTGACGTTCAGCGTCCTGCCGATCATCACGCTGCTCTACTTTCAGATCAAGTTCCTGCCCTACCACGAGATCTCGATCACCTACTGGCATCGGCTCGCCGTGATCCTCGGCTTCGCCATGCTCATTCTGCTCACGCCTCTCATGCAGAATACCGGCCCGGAGCGGCGGAGATGGGACATCAAAGTCGGGCCGCAAGCAGAGGCCTGGGAGGCCTCGGGTACACAGGTGCTCCTGGTCCTTTTCCTGCTTCCGCTCGTGGTCGGCTTCAGCTGGTTGATCGCCACCGTGCCAAACGAATGGATCGATCGGCGTCTGGGGTTTGTCGCCCCGGCAAGCATCAGGGGCGGGGCGGATGCAGAGGCGAAGCTGCTGAACCCCCTCGTGCGCCGCATCGTTTACGACCGCCTGCCCGACGATAACGACAAGGGGTGGTGGCGACGTTGGCTGTTGTCGTATCGCGTTCTCATCGTCGAGGACACCGATCTCGGCGCTGAGGAAGACGAGAAGGTCGTGCTTCGCGAACGCAACTTTCGCTTTGCCCTGCTCAGCCGGTCGGATCTTCACCGCGCCGATCTTTCGTGGGCCGATCTCCGTGCCACGCAAATGTGGAAGACGCTCGCCAAGGGCAAGCTCAAGGACACCCAGCTTCAGGGGGCATTTTTGCAAGGCGCCCAGCTTCAGGGCGCCCAGTTGAACTCGGCCCAGCTTCAGGGCGCCGATTTGAGCAAGGCCCAACTTCAGGGCGCCGAATTGAGCTACGCCAATCTTCAGGGCGCCGATTTGCGAGGGGCGGAGCTTCAGGGCGCCGATCTCAGCTCCGCCAATCTTCAGGGCGCCGATTTGCGGGGGACTCAGCTTCAGGGCGCCAAACTCGAAGGGGTCCAGCTTCAGGGCGCTGACCTGGCAGCGGCAGAGATTTGGCTGGTCAATTTCCCATCCGACCTTGCCGATCAATCGCCGGCTCCAACGGGCTTGGCCGATCTCAAAATGTCGCCTCTGACGCCTGAGGCGCAGGCGCAGTTGAAACAGGACCTCAACGCCAGCATCACCGACCCCGTGGTGTTGCCGGTCGTGATGTCCCGCCTCGATGAGATCCTGCGCAATGAGCCGCCGAACTGGGACGATGCGAAAAGCTGGACGGACTATGCCGGCACGGCGAAGGAACCGTCAGCCGAGGAGCTCGCTCGCTTTCATGCCGGTTTGGCCTGCGCCGATGCCGAGGGTACTGTCGCAAATAGCATGGCGCTACGAGCCAAGGAGCTTGAGACTGAGCATTTCGGAAAAGGCTATGCCAAGGCTTTCGCAAGCGCGCTGCTCGATGAGAATTGCAAGGGCGGGAAGGCACTGACGGATGAGACTCGGGCAGCGCTCGACTGAGGTGATCATGCCTCATACGCTTCGGATTGCCGCATTGACGCTCCTGGCCGCGCTCCTGATCGGTGGCCCGACGCCTGCCGCCTTTGGTCAAGCGACAACGCCGCCGGTTGTGGAGAGCGGGGTCGCGGCGAGCGGTGACTTCGCCGGCCTGGTGGATATCGGCGGCCGCCGGCTCTACCTCGCCTGCAAGGGGTCCGGCACCCCGACCGTCATCCTCGAGGCCGGCGCCGGCAACAATGGCGACATCTGGAGTGAGGTGGCGCCCGAGGTGGCGGGGCAGAGCTCCGTCTTTGACGGCGTCGCCGCGTTCACGCGCGTCTGTGCCTACCATCGTCCAGGAACCATCGCCGGGTCCCAAACGATCCAGCGAAGCCGCAGCGACCCGGCGCCGATGCCGCGCAGCGCCGGCGACGTCGTTGCCGATTTGCGCGCGCTCCTTGCCGCTGCCGGCGTGCGCCCTCCTTTCGTGCTGGTCGGCCATTCGTTCGGCGGCCTGGTCGTCAGGCTGTTCGCGAGCACCGTTCCCCCCGACGACGTGGTCGGCCTTGTCCTGGTGGATGCCGCGCAGGAGGATTTCTGGACGAAGCTCAAGGCGCTGGTGACGCCAGAGCAGTGGAAGGACATGACCTCGAGCACGCCGCCTGAGCTCGCCGACTATCACGACATCGAAAGGCTGGACGTCGATGCGAGCGCGGCCGAGATGCATCAGGCGGCGGACGCGAGGCCGTTGCGCCCGATGCCGCTCGTCGTCCTCTCCCGCGGACGTCCGATGGAGCTGTCCCCTGACTCCAAGCTGCCGGCGAACTTTTCGGCCGAGCAGGAGAAGATCTGGCGGGATTGCCAAGACAAATTGGTGGCGCTTGTGCCAGGGGCCGAGCACGTGATCGCCACCAGGAGCGGGCACTACATCCAGACCACGGAGCCGAATTTGGTGATCGCTGCCGTGCGGCAAGTGGTCGAGGCGGCGCGCATGGGCTCGCTAGGCGTCACCCCGGACCATCCTTAGCCATCGCTGAGCCTACAGGCGGCGGAGACAGGCTTGGATCATGGCGGCCGATTCTGAAGGAAAGAAACTGGAAAAAAATGAGGCGTCCGTCAGCGTCCTTCCGCGCCCGGGACGCCGTTCCGGCGAGCTCGGGTGAGATCGATGCTGCATAGAGACGGCAAGTGACGGCACCGCGCGTCGATCCAGTCCACACGACCTCAGAGCTTCCGGCGGAGGCTGATGTCGTCGTCATCGGCGGCGGCATCGTCGGCGCCTCGACCGCGCTCTTCCTCGCCGAGAGAGGCGTGCCGGTCGCGCTCTGCGAGAAAGGCAGGATCGCCGGCGAGCAGTCGAGCCGCAATTGGGGCTGGTGCCGCAAGATGGGGCGCGATCTCGCCGAGGTCCCGCTCGCGGTGGAGTCCTTGCGGCTGTGGGAGGGGATGAACGCGCGGACCAACGCCGAGACGGGGTTTCGCCAGACCGGCGTTGTCTATCTGTGCGAGACCTCGAAGGAGGCGGCGAAACACGAGGCGTGGCTGGCGCACGCCAAGGCGTATCAGATCGACTCCCGCCTGATCGGGCCTGACGAGATCGACCGGCTCCTGCCTGGGTCGTCGCGGCGGTGGCCTGCGGCGCTCTACACGCCGAGCGACGGCTGCGCCGAGCCGGAGAAAGCCACGTCGGCCATTGCCAACGCCGCCTTCAGGAAGGGCGCCGCGATCCTCGAGGCTTGCGCCGTGCGCGGGATCGAGACGACCGCCGGGCGGTTAAGCGGCGTCGTCACGGAACGCGGGCCGATCCGCTGCCGCAAGGCGGTGCTCGCAGGTGGCGCCTGGTCGCGGCTCTTCTGCGGCAATCTCGGGGTGGAGCTGCCGCAGCTCAAGCTGCTCGCCTCGGTGATGCGCACCGGGCCCGTGGAAGGTGCGCCGGATCGCGCCGCCGGCGCCGACAATTTCGCCTTCCGCAAGCGGCTCGACGGCGGCTACTCGATCGCGCGGCGGAACGCCAACGTCGCCGAGCTCACGCCGGACAGCTTCAGGCTGTTCTTCGATTTCCTCCCCGCCCTGATCACCCAGTGGCACGAATTGCGGCTGCGCGCCGGTAGCAGCTTCATTAAGGAATGGCGCATCCCGAGGCGCTGGGCGCTCGATGCCGAGACGCCGTTCGAGACGGTCCGCACGCTGGACCCTGCGCCCTCCTGCGCCATCCTCGATGAGGGGGAAAGGAACCTCGTGCAGAGCTTCCCGGCTTTCGGCCGCATGACGGTCGTCGAGCGCTGGGCCGGCGTGATCGATGCGACGCCGGATGGCGTTCCCGTCATCTCAGAGGTGCCTTCACTTCCCGGCTTCTTCATTGCGAGCGGCTTCTCAGGCCACGGCTTCGGCATCGGCCCCGGCGCAGGCTATCTCATGGCTGACTTGGTGACGGGCGAGCCGCCGATCGTCGATCCCACGCCCTATCGCCACGGACGCTTGGTCAAGGGGTCCGGCGGCGGGCTCCTCACGCCGCATCGGGAAGCGAATGCCTGAAAGCCGCGACGCTCGGTTACGGCGCCTTGTCGGCAGACCCCGGGTCGCCGCTAAGGGGGCCAGCAGGGAAGGCTTTGCCGCCCATGACGGTCCCCAGCACCTTGATGTCCTTCAACTCATCCGGCGAGGTGACGTCGAGGGGGTTGCGGTCAAGAACGGTGAAATCGGCGAGCTTGCCGGCGACGATCGAGCCTTTCTTGTCGTCCTGCCCAAGCAGATAGGCCGCGCCGAGGGTCACCGCGTGCAAGGCTTGCGGAACGGTGATGCGTTCGGCCTCGCCGAGGACGCGCCCCGACATGGTCTTGCGCGCGCTCGCTGTCCACATGCAGAACAGCGGATCGACCGGCGTGACCGAAGCATCCGAATGCATGCTGTAGGGGATCCCCAGGCGCTCAGCGCTTCCCGCCGGGTCCATGTCCTCGGCGCGGTCAGGTCCGACGAATGTCGAGTAGTGCAAGTCGCCCCAGTAGTAGATGTGGTTGGTGAACAGATTGGTGGCGACGCCAAGCTCCTTCATTTTCAGAAGCTGGCTCTGCGACACAAACTGATTGTGCTCAAGCCGATGGCGCGTCGCCAATTGCGGATCTTGCCGCTCAGCCTCGGAGAGCGCGGTGAGCGCCATCTCGGTCGCTTCATTGCCGTTGGTATGGATCACGGCCTGGAACCCGCGCTTGTGGACCTCGAGGACCCATTTGTTCAAATCCTCTTGCGAGATGTTGGCGACTCCGTTGGCAAACGTCTTGTAGTAATGGGGCCATTGAATGAGGCCGGTGTAGCCCTGGATCGATCCGTCGACCACGAACTTGACGCCGCCGAAGCTGAGACGATCGGTATCGAATTTGTGCCACTCGGTGAGAGCATCGAGCCCACCCTTGGCCACGATTTCAGGCTTTTGGAAGACCTGGATAACCGGGTTCATAACGGTGCGCACCGGGAAGTTGGGGTCGGCGGCAACCGTCTGATAGGCCTTGTAGCCGCCCGGAATGGTGCCGAAGGAGAGATCGGCGAAGGTGGTCACGCCCACGCGATGCGCGAGCTCGGCCGCGCCCCAGGTGGCCTTGAGCATGGTCTTGGCATCGAGCGGCGGGAGCTTCTCGGCGAAAGCAAGAGCCGCCGTAATCTCCTCGATCTCGCCGGTGGGCTTGCCGTCCTTCTTGACGATGCCGACGATCTCGGTGCTATCGCCGATCCCGGCAATCTCGAACGCCTTGCTGTTAGCGTAATAGATATGCATCGACAGATTCTCGATCAGCATCGGATGACCGTTTGAAATCGGATCGAGATCGTCGCGGGTGAGCGGCGAGTCTGCGTAGAATTCCGGCTGATATCCCCAAGCGACCAGCCATTTGCCGTCGGCCGGCATTTTTGCTGCGGCCTCTTTCAGCCGCTCGAGCACCGCCTCTTTGGTCTCAAGCCCCTTGACCAGCGTGCCCTCGGGCGAGGTCCGGTCGAAGCGGCCGACATAGACGCCGAGCCAAAGCACGCCGGTGATTTGCGGGTGCATATGCGCTTCGATGAAGCCAGGCACGATCACCGCGTCCTGAAACTGCCGGTCGATCTTGACGTCCTCGTCGGTGACCCACCCTTTGACTTCGTCAAGCGTGCCGACGCCGAGGATCTTGCCGTCCATCACCGCAACCGCCTGCGCGGTGGGCGTGCCGGGATCCTGCGTCACGATCGTCTTCGCCGTATAGATGGTGATCTTCTTGGACGGCGCCGGCGCCGCGGCAGCCTCGGGAACTGGCGTGTCGATGCCGTGCGGCTCACGGGCAAGCTCGTGATTGCCCGCAAATGCAAAGTTCGGCGCCGCGATGAGGGCTGCAGCAAGGAAGACCCGGTGAATCATCTGCATGGATTGCCGCTTGAGCCTCAACCACGATTACCGGACCGCTCTCGAACGGGTTCAATGGAGCCTTTCCGGCCTTCTTGCAAACGGGACGCGCCGCGACGGTTACCAATGACGCAACCGCCGCGGCAATGCCGAGCGGCTCCTGCGCCTGTAAAGGATGAGTTGACCAAGCCGTTCCCGCTTCTCCCGCAAGGGAGGTATGAGAAGGGAGCCACCCCGCCATTCGGGACCAAACCGTCCTGCGATCCCCCACCCCGGCTCCGGCCAAGCTTTAGAGATACCAACAGGATCAT
Organism: Methyloceanibacter sp.; assembly: GCF_050728395.1. Classification (GTDB taxonomy): domain Bacteria; phylum Pseudomonadota; class Alphaproteobacteria; order Rhizobiales; family Methyloligellaceae; genus Methyloceanibacter. Next base: position 34,960 of record NZ_JBOHJB010000016.1, on the reverse strand, counting down.
CGGCTTAGGTGCAGACAATTCGGCCCGAATCGGCCATGCGTCATAGTCTATAAGGGTGCGGCCAAGGCCTCTAGGCTGCCTAAGGCTACGCTTTTTCGGAAGGGACCGATCCTATGATGTCGAAATCTGAGCTGATCGAGAAGATCGCCGACGAGTGCTCGCTGGCGAAGAAGGACGTGAAGGCGGCCCTCGAGGCGCTGGCCAGCGTCGGCCACAAGGAGATGAAGAAATCTGGCGAGTTCCTGTTGCCGGGCTTCGCCAAGTTCATCGTCGTCAAGAAGCCGGCCACCAAGGAGCGCACGGGCATCAACCCGTTCACCAAGGAGCCGACCGTGTTCAAGGCGAAGCCGGCCCGCAAGATGCTGAAAGTGCGCCCGGTGAAGGCCGCCAAGGACGCTGTCTGACGCAAAGCTTCCAAGCCTCGGCTCATGGCTGTCGTGGGCAGAGACGCCGTTCACCTCAAGCTTCTGCGGTCGCGAGCAGCCTATTGCTGACCTTGATCTTGTTGGCGAGCTCGCGGCCGAGAAGCCGGTAGATCAGGCCCGCGACCTCCGTCTCTTTGTCGAAGAACTGCCTGAGGGTGCGGCTGTCAAAGGCAATCGCCCTCATGTCGCCTTCGGCAATCACCGTCGCGGTTGCCGGCTTGTCGGTTAGGAACGCGACCTCGCCGACGAAGCTGCCCTTCTCCAGATGCGAGACCTCGCGGCCGCCGATCATGACGCCGGCGCGGCCGGAGCAGATGAAGAAGATTCTCTCAAGCGCCTCGTTCTCCTCGGCGAGCCTCGTACCGTCGGCGAGATCGACAAACTTGCCGGCGTTGAGCAGACGCGCGATCTGTGAATCGTCGAGGCCGGTCAGCACGCTGCGCAGCAATTCGCGATCGCCCTCGGGTAGGCGCAGCGACAGGCGGTCCTTCAACAGCCGATAGAGTTGGTAGAGGTTGATGAGGATAAAGATTATGTCCCAGCCGATGCCGGTGCGGAGATCGCCGCCTGAATGCCAGAAATAGAGGATCTCAAACGACAGTCCGACAACGGCGACCACGCGCAGCCAGAAGATGTCGCTCAGCCAGTAGGAAATCGCAATCAGCACGTAGGAGAAATGCCCAAACCAATTGTTGAAGCTGAACATCGTCGCCAAGTCGTCCATAAAGACCCTCCTCCAGGCCTCACGCGATGAGCGCTTCCATAAGATGATCGAAGTCTCGACCGAGTGCCAGCACCAAGCCCGCGCGCTGCGAAGGAGTACCCCGCATGGTTATTGCTTTGCGACGACGCCAGGCACGGGCCGGCTATCTTGCGCGCCTAGTTATGGCTGATATCGTAGAGTAGGCGCCAAAGGCAGCGTCAGATCGGCGAGTAGGTGATGATTGCCAGCGATGAACTGAGTGGAGTGAACGCGGCCGACGTGGTGAGGCGGTGCGCGGGCAAGAAGTGCGACAAGAGTTTCCAGGGGAAGCTGCCAGCCGAATGGAAGCGGTTGGCGCCCGACGCCGGCCACAGGCTAGGCGAACCGGCGCGCCCTACGGTTCTCTGCCCAAAGCACGCCCAAGCCGCGCCGGCCCAGTGAGCGATTGCCACCGGCAATAGACCATTTTGGTCAGGCGGCCGCTTCGCACGAAGATCAATTGTCCGGCGGTGGGCAAGCGTCTCCGCGGCGTGGCCTTGAACGGCGAGCGAAATAAGTATGGCCGGCGCGGAGCGGCGCTACGCCGTGATCTGCTTGAACACCTTGACGATGACGAGCAGGATCACGGCACCGATGAAGGCGAGGATGATGGCGCCGAGCAAACCGCCGCCAAGCGCGAGCGCGATGCCCAGCATGGGAAACAGGAAGCCCGCGATCAGCGCTCCCAAGATGCCGACGACGATATCGCCGACCAGACCGAAGCCAGTCCCTTGCACGAGCAGGCCGGCAAGCCAGCCCGCAATTGCGCCGATGACAATAGCGATGATGAGTGCTGTCAGCATGGTTTCCCCCCTTGGCTGAACGACAGGTCGCAGTCTAGCACAAGCGGGCGCGCACAAGCAGCAGAGTCTAGCCGACCCAGGGTGCGTCGGTCCCGAGCACGCCGGACTTGAAGACGCCCTCCATCAGCTTGCGACGTCACCCTCTGGCATGTTCCACAGGCGCCACCAGTCCGCGAAGGTTTTGGCATCGGCGCCAGGGGTTTGATACCGTTACATACTAGGCCGAGCGTGCCCGGACTGTCACCTTTCAGCCGGAAAGTCGATTTGGGTGGAAGGCACCATGAACCGCAAGACTTTGCTGACCGCCCTGCCCGCAGCGCTACTTCGGCGGCAGTTACAGCGGCAAGATAGAATTGCCTGATGGAGGCCGCGGCGACGGCGGCCATCCCGCGAAGGTGGCACCGCCGTCCGCCGCGCACCGGTAGGAGCGATTGCGTGGCAGCTCCCCGAGATCCTGCCGTTCCTCTCTACACCGCTCGCCATACCCATGCCCTGCCGTCTCTCGGCTCGTCGCGCAAGGTGGCCTTCGCCAGCCTGATCGGAACGACGATCGAGTGGTACGACTTCTTCATCTTCGGCACCGCTGCGGCCCTGGTGTTCAACGAGGTGTTCTTCCCGTCATTCGATCCGGTGACGGGGACCCTGGCCGCGTTCGCCTTCTTTTCCGTCGGGTTCATCGCCAGGCCCGTCGGCGGTGCGGTCTTCGCCCATTACGGCGACAAGATCGGCCGTAAGCCCATGCTGGTCTATTCGCTGCTGCTCATGGGCGCGGCGACGGTGCTGATGGGCCTGCTGCCCGGCTACGCCACGATCGGCATCGTGGCACCGGTTCTGCTGGTTACGCTGCGCTTCGCCCAAGGCTTCGGCGTCGGCGGCGAGTGGGGCGGCGCGGCGCTGATGGCCGTGGAGCACGCGCCTGAACACCGGCGCGGCTTCTATGGTGCCTGGCCGCAGGTCGGCGTGCCGGCCGGCATCGTCCTCGGCACCGGGACCTATGCGCTGCTGTCAGCAACGCTGTCCGACGAGCAGTTCCTCGACTGGGGATGGCGGGTGCCGTTCCTGGCGAGCGCGCTGCTCATCGCGGTCGGCATGTGGATCCGCCTCACCGTGGCCGAAAGCCCGATCTTCCAGGAGACGCTCGACGCCAAGGCGGCCGCCAAGATGCCGGTACTCGAGGCGCTCGAGACCTACCCCAAAGAAATTGCGCTGGCCGCCGGGTCGTTCGTCGCCACCCACGCCACGTTCTACATCGTGTCGGTGTGGCTGATCTCCTACGCCACGACCAAGCTTGGCTACGACCGCACCGCAATCCTCACCGCCAACGCGAGCTTGAGCCTGTCCGATATTCCAATGATTCTGGCCTTCGGCCTGCTCTCGGACCATGTCGGCCGCCGCAAGCTGTTCCTCGCTGGCATGGCCGTGCTCGCTCTGATTGCGATCCCCTATTTCATGCTGGTCTCGACCGGAAATATTTGGCTGTTCCTGCTCGGTGGTCTCGGCGTCCAGGCCTGCCGCAGTGCGGTCTACGGGCCGCAATCGGCGTACTTCGCCGAGCAGTTCTCCACCCGCATGCGCTACAGCGGCAGCTCGCTGGCCTATCAGTTTGCCGCCATCTTCGGCGGCATGTCGCCGCTGATCTGCACCGCGCTCGTCGCCATGACCAGAAGTTTGTACTCGGTGGCCGTGTTCGTCATCGTCATTGCCCTGATCTCATTTGCCTGCTCGTACCTGATGACCGAGACGCTGCGCACCGGGCTGCGCGGCGACGGAGCGAAGGCATTTGGTTAAAGGTGGAGCTCTGACACGGTTGACGGCATGCCGTTGTTTGCCGAAAAGAGGTGGCGTGTTATTGGGGGTCCGCCCCCGACACAAGCTCCAATCGAGGCAAATCGCATGGTGGACCAGGCAGCACTCGCCGACGTCGACAAACGTATCCAAATCGTCGAAGACAACTTGCGCGAGTTGATCGAGCAGGCCGCAGCCTATTCGGGCGCGGCCGACGAAGAGCGCAACGCCGATCGCATCGCCGACCAGCAGGCGAAATTGGATGCGCTGCTGAGGGAGCGCGAGGCGCTCATCGGCAAAGGCTGACGACGCCGGTCTGTCGTCCTGCCATCATCACTAGCAAGGTTGTCCAGTTGACGAGGCTTGTCTGCGCTCTCACACGGCCGACATCGCTGCGCCGAGGCCCTTCTTCAAATCGTCGGCGTTCATCGCCGGGATCACCTCGATCTCGGCATTGACCCCCGCAAATAACGGCTCGGCGATGGCGGGAAGCTCGGAAGAATCCTTCATGTCGAAAAAGATCAATGCGCAGCGCAGACCATCCTGGGCGACGAAATAGCTCGCTTCGGCGTTGAGTTTGCGGATCGTCTTCTCGAACAGTTTGGCGAGCGAGCCATCCTTGACCGCGTCGTTGCCGGCATCCGTCGGTATCAAGATCTTCAGCATCATGCGCATGGCGATCCTCCATCTTCTTGTCCGGTGAGCATAGCGAAGCCGCACTTTTAGCGCGAAAGGTCAAAGCGACGCCCGCGCAAAAAACCTTCAAATCCGGCTTGCCAGCAGGCGCACCAAAAATGCCTTCGACTTCACATAAATTCCAGGTGCCTCACTTTCGCGCGGGCCGCCGATACACAGCGCCAACGGCCCCTGCCCTTCGCCGAGGAAGCCTGCCGCAAGATGTTCGGCGCCGCCGGCATCGATATCGATGACGATATGCGGCTTGGCCAGAGCCTTGGCGCATTCAATCGCAAGCGCGGTGCCTTTCGACACCGGCAGCCCGGTGCGGTCGACCAGCACCATCAGCCGATCGCAGTCGCGCACGTTCCATTCCGTGCGCTCACGTGGGTCTGCCTCAGGCGTCTCGCGCAACCCGGCATAAAGGGCCAACACGCCGGGAGGGCTCGGACGATCCTCGGCCCAGCCGCCCTTCGGACACCAGCCGCGATAGGCAATGCCCCGCTCGATGGCCACATCGAGCGCGGCGCGGTCCACCCCGGTCTGGCCGCCGGAGACGATGGTCAGCATCTCGTCAGCCGGCACGGTCGACGCCGATAACGAGCGAGGCGAGATAGGACCCGCCTTCCTCCGTCACGCTCACCAGCGTGTCGGCGCCGCCCTGGTCCTGAAAGATGAAGTCCTCTTCATTGGCGACAATGTCGCGCTTCGTTTTGCGCTCGTCGTAGGGCGGGCGCCCCGCATAGATCCGCGCCGAGAGGTCGTCGGGAAAATAGAGCTGGCCGGTGACCAGGGTCGTCGCGTCGAGCAAGATCTTGAAGTGGATGTGCGGCGCGCGGCCGGGATACCAGCCGGGATAGATCGTGGCGAAGCGCACCTGACCGTCGGCATCGGTGAATTGCGTGCCGCGCAGAAAGGTCTGGCCGCGGGTCGAGACGGCGTCGTCGCCCTGGCCGCGATAGCCTGAATACATGCCACGGCCGTCGGCATGCCAGAGATCGACGCGGGCGCCGTTCAGCCTGGTGCAATCCTTGGCGGAAACCACCTGCAAAGTGAGCGCGAGCGGCGCGCCGGGCCTCCCCTCGGTAATGTCGGCGCGCACGAGCTTCGGGTCGAAATAGAACGGACCTTGCACCGCCTCAGGCGTGAGGATGCACACTTTGGCGCCGGGGAGCGTGGCGGCAAGGCGCTCTTGCGCCGAGAGGGTGGTGCCCGCGGCGAGGCCGAAGCCGAACGTCGCTGCGGCGCCGGCCAGGGCTTGGCGGCGGGTCAGGCCAGTCGCCTTCTCTTTCCGGTTCTTGCCCATGACCATCACGCAGCTTCCCACCGAAACGCGACCTTGTCTTGCCTTGCGCTTTCATTGAGCCGTTGCATCATGGCGTCAATGAGGGAAGGCTTCGATGCCGCCAATGGCGCGACTTTCGATCCTGGGCTTTGTCGGCGGCGCGCTCGCCGTGCTCATCTTCCATCAGAGCCTGTGGTTCCTGTTCAATCACATCGGCCTCATCCCGCCCGAGCGCCCGGCCTGGCCGCTCTACCCCATCCCGCCCTTCGGCGTGCCGTCGGTGATCTCCAAGGCGTTCTGGGGAGGGGTGTGGGGCGCGGTTCTGGCACCCCTGCTCTCGCGTTTGCGCGGGCGCGCCTATTGGGCGGGCTGGATCATCATCGGGGCGATCGCGCTGCCGCTCGTCGGATTCTTCGTGGTGCCGCCGATCAAGGGCGAGCCGGTTCCGGAACTCTGGCCGCGCTTCCTCGCCTCCATGATGCTCAACGGCAGCTGGGGATTCGGCACGGCGCTATTCCTGCGGCTCGTGAGGGCAGCACGGCCGGCCAAATAGAGGCCTCAGCCTTCGCGGTTGGGCGTGCCGAGGATGTGGCTCTTCGGCGGCAGCATCACCTGGTCGAAGTCCTGCGTGAACATCGCCGCGGCGAAGAAAGCGACGGCGCGCAGCGTTTCCTTGCCGGTGTTTTCCAGGTCGTGGCGCACCGGTGTCGGCAGCACGAACACGCTGCCTGGCCCGACCGGCCAAGTGGACCCGTCTTCCATATAAAGCTTGCCGGTCCCGGCGATGATGTATTGCGTTTCTTCCGTCGCATCGGTGTGCCAGCCAAGCCGCTTGCCTGGCTCGATCTCGTAGACGATGGTCGAGGACGCCGTGGCGCCGTGCGCGCCATAAACGGCGAAGGCGCCGGCCCAATGCACGGCGGGGTCGGTCTCGCCCCACACCTCTCCACGTTTGAGAGTGCTGGAATCGACGACCGGATTCTTGGAAACCATAGGTTGCTCCTTCATGAGTTCGAGGCGAACCTCGCCCACCATAGCATGACGGGCGGTTACCGATCGGTGACGACGCCGCGGCAGATTAGACTGAAACTTTGTCGATCTGTTACAGCGTCAGGCGGCGGCGAGCTCCTGGTCGAGCGCTGTCGCCCGCCTGAGCGCCGGACGCGTCTCGATGCGCGCGACGTAATCGACGAATTCCGGCCGCTTCGGCAACAGGTTGAACATCATGCCCCAGCGTAGGGTCGAGCCGATGACCACGTCGGCGGCGGTGAACTGCTCGCCCATGAGGTACGGGCCTTTGGCTACGGCGTTGGCCACCACGTTCATCACCGTGTCGAAATCGCCATAACCGAGCGCGGCGCGGCGCGGTTCCTCCTTGCGGGGAAAAGCGCGGTCGGTGATCGCCGGCTCGACGCAGCCTGGCCCGAAGAACAGCCATTTGAGATAGATGCCGCGGCGGGGATCGCCGATCGGCACGTTGAGCCGCGCTTGCGGGAAGGCGTCGGCGAGATAGGTGCAGATGGCGGCTGCCTCGGTGACCACCACGTCGCCATGTTTCAGCGCCGGCACCTTGCCCATCGGGTTGATGGCGAGATAGTCGGGCTTGGCCTGATCGCCCTCCATGAGCCGCAGCAAATGGATGTCGTAGGGCTCGCCGATTTCTTCCAGCATCCAACGCATGATCGACGAGCGCGACGGCGCGGCATGATAGAGCGTGAGCTTGGCCATCCCGAACCTCCTTTGGCGCTGCTGTCGGTTCGGTTTGCACGACAATGATGGCGGGGGCGTGAAGCAGGCAGAGCGGCCCGTGCCGCTGTGGGGAGGCGGCCAAAGCGCCCGATTTCCGGCGTTTTCAACGCGCAAATCCGGGCTCAAGGGCACGAAGCCCAAATCCCGCCATGTTCCCCGCCATGTTCTCAGTGTTCCGACTTCGTGTTAGGGTTTTGCCAAGTCCGTCATCGGCTGAGGGGGGTCGCTCGACCGATTTTGCATGTCCTCTGATCAACGCTGGAAATTGGCGGGAATCGTCTCGATCGTTAGCATTGGCGGCGTCCTGATCACGGACATCGTCGCCAATGTGGTCGGCGGCTACATCTCCGATCAGATCAAGACATGGCAGGTCCCAATTCAGCCCCCAGCGCAAAATCAGGCTCAGGCCAATCACGACGCGTCCGGTGTCGATGCCGAGGCGGTATCGAGCATCCCTGCTCCTGCCAATGAGACGCGAGTGACCATGGCGGCGGTGGCGCCGAAGCCGCAGGCTGCGCCAATGCCGCCGATCGACCTCCCACCGGAATCGCCGCCTGAGGCAGCGACCGCGCCTGAGCCGATGCCGCTGCCGCCAGAGCCGCAACCCGTGATGTTGACCGGCACGGTGGAGCAGGTCATCGACACCGGCACGCTCAAGATCCAGGGCGAGACCATCGAACTCGCCGGCATCAAGGGGCTTGGCTCGCCCTATCGCGACCAGCTTGCGAAATTCATCGAGGAACAGGGCTCGCAGATCCGCTGCGAGCCAATCAGCGAGCGTTACGTTTGTTTCGTGAGCAACGTCGATCTCGGGCTTGCCGCGCTGACCAACGGAGCGGCGCGTCCCGCCGCCGACGCAACGCCGCAATACCGGCAGGCTGCGGATGACGCGCGGCGCAATCGCCGCGGCATTTTTCAGTGAGGCTCCGCCATTATTGGGGGTTGGCCATGGTGACATCGCGATACGTGATCGGGGCTTTGGTCCTCATCATTGCAATCGGTAGTTTGGTCGCCGGATGCGGCGCGCCAGGCTCGCGCCAGCAGGCAGGCACCGGAATTGGCGCCGTGGCCGGAGGCATCACCGGCGGCCTCATCGCCAGGAATGCCGGCTTCAACCCCGTCGGTGGCGCGGTGATCGGCGCCGTGGCCGGAGGCCTCGTCGGCAGCGCCATCGGCCGGTCGCTCGACGAGGAAGAGCGGCGTCAGCTCGCGCTCGCAAGCGAGATGGCGGCGGAGCAGCCTGTGGTGAAGAGCGCCCCGCCGAAGAAGGTGCAATGGAAGCGGACCAACCCGCAGACCAATACGGTCACGGCTTCGGGCTGGGTCGTGCCCAAGTCGGAGCCCTATCAAAAGCCTGACGGCACCACCTGTCGCGAGGTGACCCAGAGCGTCAGCAAGAACGGGCAGACCCAAAGCCAGGACGTCACGCTGTGCCGGACGGAAGTGGCGCAAGCCGACGGGTCGAACTGGGTGATCCCGCAATAACGGCCACGAGCGAACCGCTTACCTGCTGCCGCCGGCGGCGACTTTGCCGCTCCAATGCTCGGCATGCTGGGTGAAGGTGGCGAGGATCGCATCGAAGGTCGCCTGCTCGGCGCGCTCCCTGCCCATGGTGTTCTGCACGTCGGAGAACACCTCCCGATAATCTTCGTAGCCTTGCATGTCCTCGAAGCGGCGCCACCACAAATCGCCGACGAAGAAGTACTTCACCCAGGAGAACAACAGGTCGATCCAATCCTCGAGATAGCTGTGCAAATGGAGGTCCGGACCGCGGAGATAGAAGCTCGCCTCGCGAATGATATCAGCGTCGTGGTCCTGGCGTTCGACCTGAACGAGCCTGCCGTTGAGGAAGGGCGCGGCCTCGCTCTCGAGGAAGACGAAGCTCAGCCGGTCGGCGTCTGGATGCAGCTCACTGGGGTCGTACAGCCGGAAATCGATACCGCTCAGCCGCGCGCTCTTGAGCCAGGTGATCGAGGCGCGCTCGATGTCGGGATGGTCGATGGCGGGCAACTCCGCCTCGCGCGCGGCGGCGAGAAAGGTATTCTGGTCGGGCACGATCCCGCTCGAGATCACGATCCGGCCCGAGAGAGTTCGGTTGACGTGCTCGATATTGGCACGGGCGCGCCGCACCTTGCCCGGCAACGCGGCGGCGCGGCCGGTTACGATGACAGGCTCGGGAAGCCTGGTGCGCAGATAGCTGTCGCTGACCTCGGCCAGCCGCTCAAGATGCGCGATGAGCCGCGCGCGATCTCTCCGATCGGGACATCTGCCAGTCCAACCAACAACGACAGAGGACATGGAGACGCCACTCCACACTTTGGGTTGAAGCCGCACGACCTTGCGCCAGCATCAGGTTGGGCGCAAGGGCGTGCCGGTAAAGGTTTGTTGCTGTGGCAAACGGTGTGTTGCCAACATCGCTCAGGAGCGGATCAGTAACCACAATAGATCGAAGCGAGGGTTAAGAACGGCGAGATGAATGACCTCGCGCTGTCTTGATCGCATGGGGGATTGAAGAAAGCCGCATGGCGCGGCTTTCCTGGCGCCTCGTTCAGGTCGGCTATTTGAACAGGGCGAAATAGATCACGTAGAGCCAGCTGAAGAGTCCGTGGATGATGGCCCACAGGATCGAATGGTTGTTGGTGTAGGAAATGGCGATGGCGAGCGCGGTACCGAAGCTCACGCCATATTTCACGCCTTCCGCGCCGTAATTGTACGGTCCATTCATGCAAATTGCTCCTTCGTGCTTGGTCCGCGATCAGACTAACAGAAACGGCGTGACGTTGCTTTGTAACGTCACGCCGTTATTGCAAAGCGCAGACGCGGGCGGGGCCGCTTCTAGCGGTCCCGCTCGCGGAGCTTGTTCGCGCGAGCGTCTCGCGGCGCGTTAAACCTTTGCCGCAGCCCGATGGTCGCCAGCGCCCATGAGCATGCCGGCAACTTTCTCCGACACATAGCCGAAGACCGCGCCGAGGATCATCGAAAGGATGATGACGACGACCGGGTTGGCCATTGAGGCCTCGGTCACGCTTCCGCCTTTGAGCATGGCGTAGGCGACGGTCGAGGCAAAGCCATAGACTTGCGCGGGAATGCTCGCGAACATCGGGACATTGGCGAGCAGCACCATCGCCGCCACGCCGAGGCCCACGCAAATGGCCGTCCACATGGTCTCTGGTAGGCCGACGCCCATTCCCGCCACTTTCAAGGTGATGCCGGCGATCACGGCGCCGGCTGCGGTGCCCAGGATCGTTGATTGCAGACCGGTCTCTTTGCCACCGGAATGATAGTAGCATCCCCAGGCGATAAAGGCCGCCCAGATTGCGAGCATGCCGCCGAGCGGCCCAAGGAAGAGCCAGGTCGCGACGGCACCCAGTACGCCAAGGCTAATTGCTAAGGCTGTATTCAAGGACATCTCACCCCCCTTTGCTGGTTGGAGAGCGGGTGGATGTCCGCGCTGCCGGCGGTCCACCGGCTCTATGGAGCGGGAGCCTATTTTTACGCCATATTGATTCGGCTCCCGACTAAAGCATAATCGAAAAGCGTCCCATTTTGAACATCATTTCATATTTTTGCCCAAATTCGCGAGGGGGGGCCGAATGGGCCGCTAATTCGTGGCCTTAGGCAGATTGTCGATGTCCTTGATGTACCACTTCTCGACCTCGACCACGGCCGGGTTCTCGCCATTGGCGTAAATCCAGGAATCGACCGCGAACCTCTGGCGGGTTTTCTTCTCCTCGATCACCGCGGTCCAATGCGGCCAGTATTTCACCGGATCCCCCTGCAATGTCGCCTTCAGAAGGTCCCCCTTGGTCATGGGGATGCCAACCGTGTGGTACTTCAACAGCCCATGCGACTGGAGGATGAGGAGATAGCTCGTGGTGTTTGTCGCCTCGTCCACGCAATCCTGCTGGGTAGGATCGCCGGTGCCGCCAAATTGCATGCCAGCCCTGTCGTTGATGCCGAGCTTGGCGCCAACCTTCTTTTCGATCATGGCGATGGCGTAGGCGATGGCGCGGCGCTCCTGGAACGGCGTGTCGCCCTTCTTCACCTTGCGCATCTCCGCCGTGATGTCCTGGATGTCCTTGGGACGGAAGTAGAATGTGGTCTTCATCTGGCAGGTGTAAGCGTGACAGACTTCGACGGTATTGCCGTCAGGCGGCGCCACTCTGAACTCGGCAAAGTGGATTTGCGGCGGGCCTTCGCCGCGATCATAGGTGCACCCGGCGACACTAACCGCCGCGAGAACCAGGCTCACGAGAACGCGCCCCTGTCCCATTGAAAAACCGGCCGAATTTCGATTCCTTGGAGTGTTGTTGTAGCATTGGCCCCCGCCAACAGGCAGGTTGTGGCCTGCGTCCTGAGCAGTTTTCCGGCTTCTGTCACATCGCGGCAACAGTGGCGCCGCCGCCCGCCTCGGAATTCGGCCAAAATCTGCGAACGCGTCCCCGGCTTGAATCGGCGCCGATTGGGAGCTAGCTAGCCTCCATGGTCAAAGAGGTTCATGTGGTCGGCGGTGGCCTTGCCGGCAGCGAGGCCGCTTGGCAGCTCGCGGCCGCCGGCGTGCCTGTGGTGGTGCACGAGATGCGCCCGCTGCGGCGGACCGAGGCGCATCAGACAGGCGCCTTCGCCGAGCTTGTCTGCTCCAACTCCTTCCGCTCAGACGATTGGGGAGCCAATGCCGTCGGCCTGTTGCACGAGGAAATGCGCCGGGCCGGCTCTCTGATCATGACCGCCGCCGATCGTCACAAGTTACCGGCCGGGGGCGCGCTCGCCGTCGACCGCGACGGTTTTGCCGGCGAGGTGACCCGCCGGCTCGAAGAGGAGCCGCTGGTCTGCATCGTGCGCGAAGAGATTGGCGCCCTTCCCCCGGCCGACTGGGACAGCGTCATCGTGGCGACGGGCCCCCTCACCTCGCCCGCGCTTGCGCGCGCCGTGCAGTCGCTGACCGGCGAGGCCGAGCTTGCCTTCTTCGATGCCATCGCCCCGATCGTGCACCGCGAGACGATCGATATGAGCGTGTGCTGGCTGCAGTCGCGCTACGACAAGGCAGGTCCCGGCGGCGGCACCGCCGATTACATCAACTGCCCGCTCGACAAGGCGCAGTACGGCGCCTTTATCGACGCGCTGATCTCGGGCGAGAAGACCGCGTTCAAGGAGTGGGAAGGCTCGACGCCCTATTTCGAGGGGTGCCTGCCCATCGAGGTTATGGCTGAGCGCGGACGCGAGACGCTGGCCTACGGCCCGATGAAGCCCGTCGGCCTCACCAACCCGCATCGCCCGGAACGGCCTTATGCCGTGGTGCAGCTCAGGCAGGATAATGCGCTCGGCAGCCTGTGGAACATGGTGGGGTTCCAGACCAAGCTCAAACATGCCGAGCAGGTGCGCATCTTCCGCACCATCCCGGGGCTTGAGCAGGCGGAGTTCGCGCGGCTCGGCGGCCTGCATCGCAACACCTTCCTCAACAGCCCGGTGCTGCTCGATGGGAGCTTGCGGCTGAAAACTGACGCAAGGCTCCGCTTTGCCGGACAGATCACCGGGGTCGAGGGCTATGTCGAGTCGGCTGCCATCGGGCTGCTCGCAGGCCGCTTTGCCACAGCCGAACGCCTCGGCCAAGCGGTCTCGCTGCCGCCACCCGCCACGGCGCTTGGCGCGCTCCTCAATCACATCACCTGCGGGCATCTCGCGAGCAGCGGCGACGGCGCCTCGCGCAGCTTCCAGCCGATGAACGTCAATTTTGGTCTGTTCCCTCCCCTCGCCGCTCCGCCGAAGCGCGCAAAGGGAGAACGCGGCAGCAAGACGCTCGCTCGGAAGCACGCGCTTGCCACGCGCGCGCTTGCCGATCTCGAGCTTTGGCTTGCCGGAGTCGCGTCGATCGCCGCGGAGTGACGCGGTCTTACTTCTCGCGCTTGAGCACGAGCCAGAAGCGCAACAGCGACAGGTCGAGATCGGCGCCGTCATAGGTGCCCTTGAGATTTTCGATCAGTACCGTGCCCGACAGCGACCCGTTTGCCGCCTCGATCGGCAGGGGGCGGCGCTCGGTGACGACGACCCCGGACAGGCTGTTGGCCGCCTCGGTGAGGTCGAAGCGCAGCTCGGGACCGGTCTCGATGCCGGCAATGAGGCTGTTCCCGGCAATTTCAAGACTCACCGTGCCGAGGCCATCGACCCTCACAGTTTGCGGCGGGATTGCGCCCTGGATCGGGCCCTGGCTCTCGAACACGACCGGCCCGATCACCTGGCCGCGGGAGTCAAGCGATATGGCTCGAGGTGCATCTGCATAATACGTGAAGGTTGAGCCGGTGGACCGCGACAGGTCGGGCGGAAGCGACAGCGCTTCGAGAAGCTCGCGGACAGTCACTTCCGGCGATTTGCCCTCGGCGAACGGATTCTGCTGCTCGCCCTCGAACCAGGGAGCGAGCCTCCGAAGCGCGTGCCGCGTGTTCAGGTAGTATTCGATCTGGCGCACCCGCGCGGCGCTCGTGCCGAGCGGAGATTCGCTCCCCTTGGCAGGACGCGCGAACTTGCCATCGGCGAGCATCCCCTTCTCACGCAGGATGCCGGCGAGTTCGGCCGTCTGGCTCCGCACCGAGGCGCCGACGATGCCCCAAGGCCCAAACGACGCCACAAGCAGCAGAAGCGCAAGCAACCCCGGAATCACACGGAGATCGAAGCTCTCCCCTCGCCTCACCATGCGCCATACGGCAAGGATCAACGCCCAAAGGCCGATGAGCACGACCGCGTAACGCGGTTCGGTGAGGCCGTAGGCGGCGATGCGGGTATAGACCGCGAGAAACAGGAGCAGAACCGGCAGGACCGAGAGCCAGACCCAATAGCGCCAGAACAACCGCACCAGGATGCCGCCGCTGTCGTGGATGGGATAGGCCAGAAGCAGGGTTGCAGCGCCGGCGAGCAAATAGCCGACGACGAGACTGCCGAGAGTTCCCTTGGGCAGCGTCCCTGCGAGTCCGATCTTGAGGGCATAGGCATAGAGGATGGCAGTGTAGACAAGGAGCAGCGGCACCAGCACGAACCTGACGATGGTGGCGACGGCGCGGGTGGTGAACTCAGTCTCCTGATCGCTGATCCGGTCGGTGAAGTTTTGCGGCGCGAGCGCAAGCCAGCTCACCGGCGCCAAGAAGCCGAGCGCAACGGTCCAGATGCTCTCGTGCCATTTTTCCGGAAGCTCAAGCCCGAACAGGAAGTTCAAGGTTTCGAGGATGATGGAGAGGCCGCCGCCGAACAGGACAGCGCCGATCAGCCCAAGCGCGGCGGCGAGCCAGAGCCGATGGTTGAACAGCCAGAAGGCGGCGTTGCGATCTCCGCTCCGGAGTTGCCCCGCCAGCCCGACTGCAAACAGCAAGGCGCCAAAGAGCAGCGGCGGGAAAAGCCATGCCTCCCATCTGAAGTGGAACAGCAGCGCGATGACGGCGATACCGGCGAGCCAGGCGATTCCTCGCGCTTTTTGCGATCGGCCTTGGGACTCCACGAACAGATCGACCGCGACAACCCAAAGAAACGACGCGGCAAGCGTTCCGAGGATCTTTTCGTCAGCCTCGTTCGGGCTATCCGCCCAGAGCTTGTAGATCGTCAAGAAGCCGGCAAGCAGCACTCCGAGGGGAAAGCGCGAAACGGCTGCGCTCACGTCCGGAAGCCAGCTCCGCCAGGACCAGCGTCGTGTTGCCTCTGTCATGGATCGTCCTTCTGCTACGCCGATGGAGGAAAACGGCAGGTGCTTAGCCGCCACAGCCGGTGGAGCGGATTGATCTCGGCGATCTGCCGCAGCGGATCAACCTTCTGCAAAACGGAGAGGTAAGGACCGACCAGCGCCAGCGGCAGGAACGCCGGTCGCGCCGCAGGCGGAAGCTCTGCCACATGTTGCCTCGCCGATCCGAGCGCGGCTCGCGCCGTTTTCCGCAAATCCGCCAAGAGCTCGGTCAGCCCCTCGCTCGCCTCTTCGGATAGAAGTTGCGCCGGCGAGGTGCCGTGGCGGAGAAGCCCATCCTCCGGGAGATCGACGCGTCCGCGCCTTGCATGAACCGGCAGAGCGCGCATCAGTCCGGTGAGGCCATAGGCGATGCCGGCGGCTCTGACCGCCTGCTCCAGCGCACGAGGCTCAGCTGACCGGGCCCGAGCCATGCCGATTTCCGAGGCGAGCTTGAACAGCGCGCCTGCCGTCTTGGCGAGATAGTCGTCGAGCGCGCCTGCGTCCGGCATGATCCTCACCGACACGTCGAAGTGCCTCGCGTCGATCAAATCGGCGAGGCTATCGCGCGACAGGTCGCACTGCCGAACCGCGCGTCCGAGAGCGTCGGCCACCGGGTGACCGGCGATTTCGCCGGCGCAGGCCCGATCGAGCGCGTCGCGCCACCACTGGAGACGAATTTCGCCAAGCTGCGGCTCGCTCACCTGCTCGCCGATGCGCGCGAGCTCGACATTGAAGGCGTAGAGGGCAAACAGGGGCTCGCGGCAGGCGCCGGGCGCGAACAGCGCGCTCACATAGCGGTCAAGGTCGCCATCGCGGGCGATGGTGCGGACGGCAGCGTCTCGTTCGCCTGCCTGCAAGGCCTTCTTGTCCTAGAGCCTGATCCAGAAAGCCGGAGACCTTTCCGAAAGGATCATGCGTCAAATCAGGACTGGGCGCATCCCGCTCAAGCACGCGCCCGGGCTTGCGTCTTTGCCCTGGCGGGCGCGCTCGCCATGCCGCCGTCGCGCTTGACGCCGAGGATCAGCTGCAACGGTGCGGCAACATAGATCGAGGAATAGGCGCCGATGACGATGCCCCACACCATGGCAAGCGCAAAGCCGAAGATCGCCTCGCCGCCGACCAGCACGAACGGCATCATGGCGAGGAACGTGGTCACATGAGTCAAGACCGTGCGCGACAGCGTCTCGTTGATCGACAGGTCGAGCAGCTCGGTCAGCGGCATCTTCTTGTATTTGCGCAAGTTCTCGCGGATCCGGTCGAAGATCACGACCTTGTCGTTGAGCGAATAGCCGATGATGGTGAGGAGCGCGGCGATGCTCGACAGATTGAATTCGAGCTGAAGCGCGGAATAAAGGCCGATGGTGCCGGTCACGTCGTGGACCAGCGAGGCGACGGCGGCGACCGCGAACTGCCATTCGAACCTGAACCAGATGTACAACAGGATGGCGATCATGGCGACGACCACGGCGACGGTGCCGCCGGCGATCAGCTCGCTCGAGATCGTGGGTCCAACCACCTCGATGCGGCGATATTCGACCTGGTCGCCGAGCGCCTGCTTGACCTTGGCGATGGAGCCCTGCTGCTCCTTCTCGGTCGGCTGGGCGGCGATGCGGATCAGCACGTCGTTCGGCGCGCCGAATTCCTGGATCTGAACCTCGCCGAGATTGAGCCCGTGCACCTTGGAGCGAATGTCGCCAAGATCGGCGACGCTTTCCTTGGTCTGAATCTCGATGAGCGTGCCGCCCTGAAAGTCGATGCCGAAGTTGAGCCCGACCTTCCATACGAGCAGAAGCGGCACCACGGTCAGCAGGGCCGAGACCACCCAGCTGATGGTGCGCAGGCGTACGAAGCCGATCTTGGTGTCGGCGGGGATGAAATGAATGCCTGTGAACATAGCGGCGATTTTTCCTAAATCGGGATCAGGGCGGGCCGCGTCCAGCGCAGCCAATAGGACACCATGAGCCGCGTCAGGGTCACGGCGGTGAACAAGGAGGCGAGAATGCCGATGGTGAGGGTCACGGCAAATCCGCGCACCGCGCCGGAGCCAAGCCAAAACAGCACCAGCGTCGAGAGCAGCGTGGTGACGTTCGAGTCGATGATGGTGGTCATCGCCCGCTGATAGCCTGCCTCGACGGAAGCGACCGGTGACTTGCCTGAGCGTATCTCCTCGCGGATGCGCTCGTTGATCAGCACGTTGGCGTCGACGGCAATGCCGATGGTAAGCACGATGCCGGCGATGCCGGGCAACGTCAGGGTGGAGCCGATCAGCGAGAGTACGCCGAAGATGAGCGCGATATTGACCACGAGCGCGATATTGGCGAACAGGCCGAACAGCCCGTAAGCGGTAAACATGAAGATCACCACGAGCAGCAGCCCAAGCAGCGTGGCCTTCTTGCCCGAGGCGATCGAGTCGGCGCCGAGGCTCGCGCCGACGGTGCGCTCCTCGATCACGGTGAGTTTGGCCGGCAGCGCACCGGAGCGGAGCGTCACGGCAAGGTCGCTCGCCTCGGGGACTGTGAAGCGGCCGCTGATCTGTCCGGAACCGCCGAGGATCGGCTCGCGAATGACTGGCGCCGAAACCACTTTGCCATCGAGGATGATGGCGAAGGGCAGGCCCACGTTTTCCTGCGTCGCCCTGGCGAAACGCTTGGCGCCGCTGGGGTCGAAGCGGAAGGTCACGATCGGCTCGTTGGTGCGCTGGTCGAAGCCTGGCTGGGAGTCGACAAGATCCTCACCACTCACCAGCACCTGCTTCCTGATCACGTAGGGAACCGGCGGGGTGTCCTTGGAGTAGAGCAGCTCGTCGTCGATGGGAACCTGCTTGCTCTCCACCACCTGCTGCGCATTGGCGCCCGGATCGACCATCCTGAATTCGAGCTTGCCGGTCTCGCCGATGAGCTTCTTCAGCCGCTCGACGTCGCTGATGCCGGGAACCTGCACGAGCACGCGATTGCGCCCTTGGCGTTGGATGCTCGGCTCGGTGGTGCCGAAGGCGTCGACGCGCCGGCGGATGGTCTCGATCGAGGCCTGGATGGCCGAATTCATGCGCTGGGTAAGCCCGGCGTCGGTGGCCTTGAGCGTGACGCCATCGTCGCCGTTCTGACTGACGTTGAGATTGTTCACGCCCGATAGTCCGAACGACCCGCCAACCGGCTGAGACAGCTTGCGCAAGGCTTGGTAGGCCTTGTCGAAGTCGGTCGCCTGGCGAATCTTCACCGACACCGTGCGCCCGGCCACGTTCTGCGTGAGGTCGGTGTAGGAGATGCGATCCTTACGCAGCGTTTCACGCACCTCGTCGCGCAACTTGTTGAGCCAATCCTCGATCATCTCGTTCTCGTCGAGCTGATAGAGGAGATGGGCGCCGCCTTGCAGATCGAGACCGAGACTGACCTGCTTGTGCGGAAGCCAGCCTGGCATGGCCTCCATGGTCGAACGCGGGAAGAGATTGGGAAGGGCAAAGACGATGCTGGCGAGAACGATGCCGAGCACCAGGATCACCTTCCATTGGGAAAAATGCAGCATTGCCGCCTATCGACTCCAGATTTGGCTTTTCGAGGCTTAAGCGTTCAGACCCGAGCGAAACTCACTTGTCACTTTCCGCCGCCGCCTTCGACTTAGGCGCGGCTTGTGCCTCTCCCTTGCCCCGGACCTCAGAGACCGTCCCGCGCACGACCTTGACCCGGACTCCGTCGGCGATCTCGACCTGCAACTCCTGGTCATCGACCTTGGTCACCTTGCCGAGAATGCCACCAGAGGTGACCACGGTGTCGCCGCGCCTGATTCCGGCGATCAACGCCTGATGATCCTTCAGCCGCTTCTGCTGCGGCCGGATCATCAGGAAATACATGATGCCGATGATTAGCACGGTCGGAACGATCAAGCTATTCAGGGCGTCGAATGCGCTTGGGGCTGCTTGAGCGTATACGGCGTCGATCATTGCTGCTGTCCTCGGCTTGGCCTAAAGCTGGCCGCCCTTAAGCCTTTCAAGGCTCTTACCGTCCATTTTGAGCGGATTGGTAGCACGAAATTGCCGCGACTATAGCGGCCCGTCTCGGCTTTGCAACGGGGCCGGAGAGCCTTAAACGAAAGGGCCATGAACTTCCAGGAGCCAATTGGGGGCCTTATCGAGCGGATGGCGCGGGCCCTGGAGCGGCTGGCGCCGCTGCCGCCGCGGAAGCCCGACTTCGATAGAGTGGAAGCCTTCATCTGGCAGGCCGAGCCTGAGGCGTTTTTGCCGGTCGCGGCGGTCAATCGCGTGCCGCTTTGCCTGCTCAAGGGTATCGACCGCATGCGCGATGTGCTCTACGACAACACCGTCCGCTTCGCGCGCGGCCTCCCCGCCAACAATGCGCTTCTGTGGGGCGCCCGCGGCACGGGCAAGAGCTCGCTGGTCAAAGCGGTGCATGCGGCAGTGAGCCGCGAGACGAGGCCGCAAGCGGGCGCGCTCAAGCTCGTCGAGATCCATCGCGAGGAGATCGCTTCGCTGCCGCGCTGCCTTGCGCATCTCCGCGAGACAAGGGCCAAGCGCTTCATCCTGTTCTGCGACGACCTGTCCTTCGAGGGGCGCGACACCTCCTACAAGTCGCTCAAAGCGGTGCTCGAAGGCGGGATCGAGGGGCGTCCTGAGCACGTGCTGTTCTACGCCACCTCCAACCGGCGGCATCTCATGCCGCGCGAGATGCTGGAGAACGAGCGCTCGACCGCCATCAACCCGTCGGAGGGCGTGGACGAGATTGTGTCGCTCTCCGACCGTTTCGGCCTGTGGATCGGTTTCCACAATTGCAGTCAGGACGACTATCTCGACATGGTGCGGGGCTATGCCGCGCATTATCGCTTGCCCATCGCCGACGAGGCACTGACGCGCGAGGCGCTCGCCTGGGCGATTGGCCGCGGCGCACGCTCGGGCCGCGTCGCCTTTCAATTCATTCAGGATCTGGCAGGACGCTTGGGTGTGCGGCTTGACGGCGATTGACTGGAGGCAAGACGAGGAACCTCCTTACCTCCCCCTTGTGGGGAGGTCCGACGACGCCTTCTTGAGGCGGCGTCGGGGTGGGGGTTCATGCGTGTCACCCCACCCGGCGATCCCGACCTGCGGTCGCGATCGCCACCCTCCCCATCAAGGGGAGGGATGAAGAGGCGTGGATGGCCGAGATAAGCCCGGCCATGACGAGGCCTATTTCCGTTCGAGTGAAACGACGTGCTAGTCGGCGTCCGCCGTTGCGTGCGTCATGTACTTGGTCGGGTCGACCGGGCGAGAGCCCTTGCGCAGCTCGAAATGGAGCTGCGGCTGATTGACCTGACCGGAACGCCCGGCCTTGGCGATGACCTGACCGCGGCGAACCTGATCGCCGCGCTTGACCAGGATCTCGTCATTGTGGGCGTAGGCCGACACCCAATTGTTCGAGTGACGGATCAGCACGAGATTGCCGTAGCCTTTCAGCTCGTCACCGGCATAGGCGACGACGCCGTTCTCAGCCGCCTTCACCGAGGTGCCCATCGGCACCGCGACGTCGATGCCGTCATTGTGGCCGCCGTCGGGCTTGGTGCCGAATTCCGAGATGATGCGCCCCTGCACCGGCCAGCGGAAGCTGTTGCCAGACATTGGCTCAGGCGCCGGAAGCTGCTGGGTGCTGGCCACTTGCGGGTTCTGTCCGCCGATGACCTCGTCCGAGCTTGCCACCGCGGGGGCGGGAGCGGCTTGAGCCTTCGCGGCCGGTTGAGATTTCTCTCGCTGCCCGGGCGGCTCGATCGTCGTGGTCTTCACCACGCGGACGTCAGGCGCAGGCTTGCTCTGGTTCGCCGCCACAGCGCGCGGCGCGACCGGAGCCTTGCCGCCTTTCGGCAGGTATAGCGTTTGCCCGATCCTAAGGCGGGTCGGGGCGAGATCGTTGCGTTCGATCAGTGCCTTCTCGCTCACGCCAGTCATCTGGGCGATGCTCCGCGGCGTGTCGCCGGCTTGCACCTTGTAGATCTCCCCTCCGCGCTCAGGCTCTGCTACGGCGCGCACCTTGGCGAGGTTCGGCCGCGGCGCGGGCGAAGGCGGCTCATAGGCAGACCTCTCCGGCTTCAGACTTGCGCCGGGCGGCGAATAGGCGGCCGGCGTCGCCTGGGTATAAGGCTGCGAGGCCGGCGGCAGGCTCGAGCGGGAGTACGAGCCGCCCTGGTAGGCATTCGGGCCGCCTTGGGCATAGACCGACTCTTGCGGAACCGGAGGAAGCGACGCGGTGGCGTTGGGATCGGCGAGCGGCGCAGGGTCTGAGCGCGTCAGGCCGAAAGAGGGAAAGTCGAAACGAGAGACACCGGAGCTGCAGCCGCCGACAAGCGTCAAGGCCGACACTGCAGTGGACAATAGAGCGCAACGGCCAACCGCTGACCAAGACACGCGCGCTTGCATTCCCCCGTACCCCTCGTACGCATACAGACCGAGAGTCCGAGTTAAGCGCGCGAACGGTAAACAAGCTTTTAACGATGTTCCCGGTCTGAGCGAAAAAGAAGCAGGTGCTTAAGCGGCCGCGTCACGCGCGCTCATCGGGCTTCACCCTTCCGTGCAGCAGCGGCACGAAGCGCACCGGAAGCAAAGGCTTTTTGACGATCTCCCCCGTTTCGGTCTTGTCGATCTCGACCAGAGATTGGGTGTCGCGGGTCGAGCCGAGCGGGATGATCATGCGGCCGCCTGGCTTCAACTGATCGATTAAAGCAAGCGGGGGTTCGGCCGCCGCCGCGGTCACGATGATGCGGTCGTAGGGCGCCTGCGGCGGCCAGCCGATCCACCCGTCGCCGATGATGGTGGTGATATTGGCGATGCCGAGCTTGGCAAAGCGGCGGCCGGCCGCCTTTTGCAGCTCGCGCCAGCGCTCAACGGTGAAGACGTGGCGGCAGAGATGCGACAGCACCGCCG
Source organism: Methyloceanibacter sp. (assembly GCF_050728395.1). Taxonomy (GTDB): domain Bacteria; phylum Pseudomonadota; class Alphaproteobacteria; order Rhizobiales; family Methyloligellaceae; genus Methyloceanibacter. Next base: position 12,896 of record NZ_JBOHJB010000016.1, on the reverse strand, counting down.
CCTGGTAGCCGGAGCCGGTGCCGATCTCCAGCACCTTTTGGCTGTCGTTGAGCTCTAGCTTCTCGGTCATGAAGGCGACGACATAAGGCTGCGAGATGGTCTGGCCGCAATCGATGGGAAGCGCGATGTCCTGATAGGCGTGGTCGGCAAAGGCGGGGTCGACGAACAGCTCGCGCGGCACGCGCTCAATGGCGCGCAGCACCCGCGTATCGCGGATGCCGCGGCGCCTGAGCTGCATGATCAGGCCGATTTGGTCCGGCTCACTCGCCATGGCGAGCGATCCCCTCAAGCATACGATTCATCGCGTATCCGGCGATAGTGAACTCCTCTCTTAAAGAGCGGAAGGCCTATTCGCCGAGCGCAGCGGCAAGCGTCTTAAGCGCTTCCTCGTCGGTGAAGTCGAGCTGCAGCGGCGTCACCGAGATGCGCCCCGACTGCACCGCCCAGAGGTCGGTGCCCTTCGGCGGCTTGGCTTTGCGGCGCTCGATGCCGACCCAGTAATAGGGCTTGCCGCGGGTATCGAGCCGGTCCTCGATGCGCAGGAGGTCGGGGTGGCGCTGGCCCTGTGTGGTGACCGCCATGCCTTTCACCTCATCGGGCTGGCAATTGGGAAAATTGACGTTGAGCACCACGCCTTCAGGCCATCCGGCCTTGAGCAGCTTGCGCAACAGTTCGCCGCCGTGACGCATGGGCGTGTCCCAGATCGGCGTGCCGGTCTCGTAGTTGCCGATGGCGAGGCTGAGAGCGATCGACGGCACGCCGAGCAGGCACCCTTCGATGGCGCCGGCAACGGTGCCGGAATAATTCACGTCGTCGGCGAGGTTCTGGCCGCGATTGACGCCTGACAGCACGAGGTCCGGCGGCTTGTCCTTGAGCAGGAAGCGGACCCCCATGATGACGCAGTCGGTCGGCGTGCCCTTCACCGCGTAGCGCCGCCGCCCAAGCTCGCGCATGCGCAAGGGCTCGGCCAGCGTCAGAGAGTGCGACGCGCCGGACTGATCGGTCTCGGGCGCCACCACCCAGACCTCCTTGCTCACCGCGCCGGCGATGTGCTCGAGCACGTCGAGGCCTGGCGCCTCGATGCCGTCGTCATTGGTGATCAGGACGCGCATGGTTTGGGCGGCTATTCTTTTTCCCTCGTCATGCCCGGGCGAAGTCCCGGACATCCAATAGGGCCTTGGCCAACGATGGTGTCCCTTTCAAACTCAGAATTGGATTGCCGGGACAAGCCCGGCAATGACAAGCCCGGCAATGACGAATGCGGAAGCCGGAGCCCCCTCACCCTCTCCGCCACGCGACTTGCGCAGAGCTTCGCTCGCACAAGATCGCGGCGGAAAACCCTCTCCCCAAAGGGGCGAGGAGAATGGATTGGCGAGATGGGGACCTCTTCTCCCTCTCCCCAGTGGGGAGAGGGTTAGGGTGAGGGGGTCGGTGCGTCAGACGTCATTGCTTCGGCGCCTCGATTTTGGTGAGGGCGCCCATGTAGGGCAGAAGCGCGTCCGGGATGCGGATCGAGCCGTCGGCTTCCTGGTAGTTCTCCATGACCGCGATCAGAGCGCGGCCGACGGCGACGCCAGAGCCGTTCAGCGTGTGCACGAAGCGCGTCTCCTTGGCGCCTTGCGGCCGGTAGCGCGCATTCATGCGGCGGGCCTGGAAGTCCCCACAGTTGGAGCAGGAGGAGATCTCTCGATACATCCCCTGCCCCGGCAGCCAGACCTCGATGTCGTAGGTCTTCTGCGCGGCAAAGCCCATGTCGCCGGTGGACAGCACCACCACGCGATAAGGCAACCCGAGGCGTTTCAAGACTTCCTCGGCTGAGGCCGTCATGCGCTCATGCTCGTTCGCCGACTGCTCGGGCGTGGTGATGGAGACGAGCTCGACTTTGGAGAATTGATGCTGGCGGATCATGCCGCGCGTGTCCTTGCCGGCGGCACCTGCCTCGGCGCGGAAGCACGGCGTGCCTGCGGTGACACGGATGGGAAGCTTGGACTCGTCGGTGATATCCTCGCGCACGAGATTGGTTAGCGGAACTTCGGCGGTGGGGATGAGCCAAAGATCCTCTTTGGACGGCGCACGCGCCAGAATGGCGACGACGGCTTCGGCAATAGACTTATTACCGGAACAGATTGCATTCCGATCTGTCTCGTCAGCACTTTTCATAGCTTCATTTAGCAGTTCGGTTCGGGATCCCTCACTTGCACCCAAGAATTGCTCATCTCGAAACTTCGGGAGTTGCGCGGTGCCGAACATGACCTCATCAAGAACCAAGAGTGGAGGGGCGATCTCAGTGTAGCCATGCTCGCTCGTGTGCAGATCGAGCATGAAATGGGACAGTGCACGCTCGAGACGCGCGAGCGCTCCCTTCAGCACCACGAAGCGCGAGCCTGAGAGCTTTGCCGCGGTTTCGAAATCCATGAGCCCGAGCGCCTCGCCAAGCTCGAAATGCTGCTTGGGCTGGAAGTCGAATTTCGGAGGCGTGCCCACCTTGCGCAGCTCGACATTGGCCTTCTCGTCAGGCCCGATCGGCACGTCATCCGCCGGCGTGTTGGGAATAGCCGCGAGCAAGCTGCGTAGCTCGTCATCGAGCCGCTTCTCCGCCGCCTCGCCTTCTTGGATCGCAGTCTTGAGGCCGGCAACTTCGTCCATCAGCCGCTTGGCTGAGGCTTCGTCCTTGCCTGCCTTGGCCTGGCCGATCTCCTTCGAGGCGGCGTTGCGTCGGGCCTGCGCCTCCTGCAATTTCTGAATCGTGGCGCGGCGTTGCTCGTCGAGCCTCAGAATTTGAGTCAACATTTCTTCCGACCCGTCAGCGCCGCGGTTCTTCAGCCCGGCGACGAAGGCGTCCTGGTTCTCGCGAATCCATTTGATGTCGAGCAAGGCTTTGTCCTACAGGCTGGAAATCGAGGCTTTCCTATAAGGCCCGAGCCTTGGAGCGTCTACCTCCCTCCCCTCCTCAGTCATTCCGGCGCAAGCCGGAATCCAGCTCGCGCGGGACGCGCGAAGGCAAAAATCTGGGCCCTGGCTTTCGCCGGGGTGACGCAAAGACGGCCTCTCCTCCTCCTTCGTCATTGCCGGGCTTGTCCCGGCAATCCAATGGTGACTCGTCACAAGCTCCGAAGATGGCCATGAGTGTAAGTGAGGCGCGAGCGACGGGGATAAGTAGTGAACGGACGAATCGCCGGGATCACGTCAGGTCAACGAACTGCAAGTGAGCAGCGTTTCGTTTCAGGCGCGCACTCAACCGCGGAGGCTTGCTGCAGAGTCGGCCCTCCGCGCTGAACCTGCTGCGTTTGCTTCATCACCCTGCCCCCGGCGGTTCCGATGAAAATGTAGTTCAGCCCCGCAGAGAGCAGGATCAGGGACGCGAGCAGCGCCATGCACTTGATGTATTTCTGCATCATGAACGCCTCGCCTGGAGGTTGGGCGAGCCACGACGGTTCCTTTTGTCGTCGTGGCCTTTCGACAGGAGATCTTGGCCTCATCGATCTGACTCGCGCTGTGGCGTTTGTCACAGCACGACGGGGCGAAAAACTTAGGGAGGCCGCAGGGTGGCGAACAGACGATCGCCGAGTCGTGCGAGGCGATGTCAGCTAGGTGCTACGAGCGGACACGCCGCTTGAGCGAGAAATGAGTGCTAGAGATCGCCGGCACGCCGCGAGAGATCAAATCCGTCTACCCGCTCTATCCGGGTGTGCAAGACTTTCCCTAGCCTGCGTCAGGCCGGTAGCGGGCCTCCAATTCTCGATGGAAGGTCCCGCTAGGCCGCGCGGCAACGCCTCACGGCGAGGCCACTGAGGTAAAGGTCTGCGGCTTCAGCGCGCCGACGCAGGATGTGTCGGGCGCGGCGGGATCGGCGAGGAACGATACGATCACCGTCTGAGCGCAAGGAGACGGGGGGGAGACAAAGTGCCCGACGCCCGGGATGCTGATGATCGTTGCGTTGGACAGGCTGGTCGCCGCGGCCTTGGCCCCGGCGAGCGACGTCAGCGTATCGAAGCTGCCGGAGATGAGGAGCGTCGGGATGCTGCTCGCGACGGGCTGGCGCATGGCCTCCGGAGCGGCGGGCACCTTCCAGACGTCGCGGCAGTCTTCGTTGAAATACGCCCAGCCGCCGATCCCCTCGTCTTGTATCGACGCAGGATAGTCCGGAAACGCTTCCCGGCCGGAAGCGGCGAGATCCTCCGGCGTCGCGAACGGATAGTCTTCGCGACAGCTGACGCCAAGCGCCAACCCGTAGCCGAGGGCTGGGGCACCCGGTCGGGATGGTGGCGCCCGGCTTGCCCGATCCAAGGCGATCGCCTCGATGGCCTCGGGCCGGCCGGCGGCGAGCCCATCGATCCGATCCGGCGCGGCGCGGAGCATGGGAATGCCATAGTTCTGGTTGCGCAGCCAATCGATCAGTGCTCCACCGTCGATGACGACTTCGATGTTTTCACTGGTGGCCGGGTCCTTGACGGTTGCCGTCAGCGGCGCGGCCTCGAGCTTGTTGACCAGTCCGGTGAAGGTTTCTTCGAGACGAGGATGGGCCGCGTTGCAGGCCGGTTCCGCCGCGCAGGCTTGGAAGAGGTTGTTGAACCCGTAGCGCGCATTCTGCCAGTTTGCCGGGACCGTGTAGGTCGTCGGCAACACGGAATCGAGGACGACGCTGCGGATGCCCTCAGGGTGGTCGCGCATGAGCGTCTGCGCCAGGTAGGAGCCATAGGACGTCCCATGGACATTCCACGTGGCGATGCCGAGCACCTTGCGGAGATCGGCGAAATCGGCGGCGCTCTCGGTCGAATTGTAGGCGCTGAGGTCGGCGCCGGTGGCGGCTAGCTCGCGGTGGCAGGCTTCGGTGGCGGCCAAATGGGTGCGCTTGGTCGCTTCGGAATAGAAGCGGAGGCCAAGAAGCTGTCTGGCGAAGTCGTCGATGGCCGCGCAGGTGAGCGCCGGTTCCGAGAACATGGTGCCGCGCTGGCTCACCACATAAATGTCGCGGTCGCGGATGAAGTCGGCGGCGATGAACCCGTTGACCTCCAGGGGGGCGATGTCTCCCGGGCCGCCCGCCAGATAGACAACGGGATCGGGTCGTTTCTGCGCTGCGTGGGCGGGGTATTTGGCGACCATGAGCCGGATGGTGCGGCCATTCGGCTTTCCGCGATTCTCCGGTACGACGAGGTAGAAGCAGCTCGCTTTGCCAAGCTCTTCGGCCCCCTGCAGTTTCGGGCACGGCGCTTCCTCGAAGCGCGGCACGGTCGCAGTTCCTTCGGCGCCCTGTGCGGCTCGCACCACAGCGGGTGAGGCAAGAAGCAGGGCGAGCAGGAGGACGTGCCGGTGGGTGACAACCATGGTGCGGAGCCCTTCCAAGGCGGCAAGCAATGATGCGATGAACACAATCACCGAGGATGGACGTGTCGTCATGGCTCACTCCTACGCTGCTGTTTGCAAGCAAAATTCAGAGGCGTCCCGCTCCAGCGGGGCCAGTACGAGGGTTCAGTTTTCGCTCGCACCAGAAGGCCAGACATTATCTAGCAGGATATAGCAGGCGCGAACTGCAGGCATTGTCCCACCCCAAAAAGTGACAATCAACAGGGTGGTCGGGCTTTTGGTGAAGTTTCACCGAGCTGAACATCGGACTCGCCGAGGTCTCGCCTGCTCGCGCAATGACATCGTGGTATTATCATTGCTGTAGTAGGATGCGGAGCTGGGTATGTAGCTGGTCGGGACGGCGTCCCGCTATCTGCAGGCTGGATGCAACAGCGAGCTCGGCGCCAGTTCGACCGTTGTCCCCGAAGGGATGTCCTTGAAGGAGGTACTGATATGAAATCGATGCTCGCTTCGATGGCTGTCGTATTGACGTTTTGCGCGGCTCCGGCAGTGGCAGCGGAGTTTCCCAAGACCGGCACGGCGGAATACGACACATACTATGTCGATAACACTTTGGCAAAAATGGATAGCGGAGCCGGCACCGGGTCGATCGTTGACGAAACTGGAATCACCCGCAATGTCAAAGGAGAAGGCCCGTTCAATGACATGTCCGTTCGCTGCCTCTATCACACGAGCACGGTGGGAGAGACATTTCACTACAACGGCAGCTGCGTTGAAACCGACAAAGATGGCGACAACGTATTCACGACCTTCGACGACAACAACCATTACCTGATGGGTGGTACGGGGAAATACAAAGGTATAACGGGAACTGTTCCCTACACTGTGGTGGAACTTCACGAAGCGGTCGGCGGCCGTGGGGCCGTTATCGTCAACCACAAGGCCACCTGGGAGATCAAATAGATCCTAAGCGGACGGAGTCTGGATTCAACCTGACCTGATGTGCGTGGCCAAACAGAATGACGGGCTCTCTGGCCCGGCCGAAGGCAAGGACGAGCTTGTGGAGGCGCTGGAGAAGACGCTCGATTGCCCGAAGGTCTCCCAGGCACCGCTGCCTTAAAGCGGAGGCACAGCTCAGCACAGCGTCAAACGCCGCCGCGATTGAGCCACGTCCGCCGTAGACTCTGGGTTGGGAAGTATTTACAGGACTGCTGATCCGCTTCTTAAGCCTTGGGCACGAGTCGGAAGCCAGGGGTCGAGCGCGAGATTTCCAGCTCTTCATCGGTCATGTCCGCGGCGACATCGGCGAAAAGCGGCGTGCTCAGATAGCGCTCACCGGTGTCGGGCAGCATGCAAAGCACCGTTGCGCCCCTGGGCGCTTCCTTGCAGATCCTGATCGCTCCCGCGAAAGTCGCGCCGGACGTGATGCCAACGAAGATTCCTTCCTTCTGAGCAAGTTGCTTGCTCCAATGCATCGCGTCGGCGTTCGCAATCGTCAGGATGCGGTCGATGACGCCCATGGCAACGGCGTCGCCCGCCAATTTTGGAATGAAATCCGGGCTCCAGCCTTGCATCGGATGCGGCTTGAACGCCGGATGGCCGGTCGCGGGAGAGCCATCTGCGTTTCTCTCCTGCTTCACTCCGCTGGTGAGCATCGGTGCGTCTTCGGGCTCGCAGACGATGATCTTCGTATCCGGCCGTTCCTTGGCAAGGACGCGCGCAACGCCCTTGAGCGTGCCGCCGGTACCAAACCCCGTCACCCAATAGTCGAGCGGCTCGCCCTCGAAATCCGCCACGATCTCCCTGGCCGTGGTGCGCGAATGCATGTCGGCGTTGGCTTCGTTCTCAAATTGGTGCGTCAGGAACCAGCCGTGGGTTTCGGCAAGCTCGATTGCCTTGTTGACCATGCCCACGCCTCTGTCGGCGGCCGGCGTAAGCACCACCTTGGCACCGAGAAACCGCATCAGCTTCCTGCGCTCGACGCTGAAGGTCTCGACCATCGTAACCACGAGCGGGTAGCCCTTTTGGGCGCACACCATGGCGAGCCCTATCCCGGTGTTGCCGCTCGTTGCCTCGATGAGGGTTTGTCCCGGCTTGAGCTTTCCCGATCGCTCGGCGTCTTCGATCACACCGAGAGCCAAGCGGTCCTTTACTGAGCCCAGGGGATTGAATGCCTCGATCTTCACGAACAGGTTCGCCCCGGGGGGCGCCAACTTGCCGATCCTGACAATCGGCGTGTTGCCTATTGTTCCGAGGATGTTTTCGAATTTGCGTCCCATTTGGAACCTCCTAGGAAACGACGGCGGGAAACGCAGAAGGGTTTCATCAATGACGGCATTGGGATCGTGCCCGTGTTGTTGAGAAACGTATTCATAAAATTTCCATCAGCAGAGCTTCGGGATCGTCGCCCGAGGCCTGGTCGGGCGAGGCGTTGCCGTGTTTCCTTTTGCGCAGACTCCCCCAGGGGCAGGCGTCCGAGCTTACCCCATCGCCGGTCAGAATTGATGTGCCAACTTGCAGCTAGAGGGGACCGATCGGAGTTTAGCCGGGCTGGGGTCAACCACGGTTACAGGGGTGGAAGTCGATGAAAAAGTATCTAATCGCCGGTACGCTTGTCGGCGCCTTGGCTGCACCCGCGCTCGCCGGGGCGGTGGCGATAACTACTACGTCGACCTGATGCTTTGAGACGGAGGGTCATGCAAGATCAAGATAATGACTGCCATGCCGTCCGACGCGAAAACGGCCAAAATGATGGGCCAGTACAAATCCGAGGCCGAGGCCAAGACCGCCTGGCGTTCTTTGCTCCAAAGAACGTCACGATCCCGGTTGCCGTGAGCACCTTCCCTGACGAGATTTACGCAGCTCCTAGGTGCTGGGTGGAGCGCGCGTATCCCAAACTCAGCCATTACAACAAGCTCGACAAAGGTGGACACTTTGCGGCCTGGGAACAGCCGGAACTATTAAGTACCGAGCTCCGAGCCGCGCTCAGACCGCTACGTTAGTTGCGGAAATCGCGCCTTGACGAAGCGCAATCTGCTCGCCGACAAGAGCTGACCGACTCTGCGTATGTTTTCGAGGTGAAGCGGAATGCGGTCTTATAAGAATCTCATAAGCGTCGCGCGCAAGGGGAGCAGAACATGAAGAACGGACTTATTTCGCTTCTGGCCGGAGCGGTCGCGGTTGTCCATGCGACGGCCGCTTTGGCTGCCGAGCCGACCCAGGTCGAGAGGGTTCAGGCTGCGCTTGACGCGTGGCTCGCGGCTCGGGCGCCGATCGAAAAGGTCACCGGCATCGCCGCCTATATAAGCTTCGGCGCTGCAGGGCCGGCGATCGAAGCATTCGCCGGGAAAGTGGGCCGCGACCCAGACGCAAGGCCGGTCGACCAGGACACGCTCTACCAGATGGGAAGCACGTCGAAATCATTCACCGTCGCAGTGATCCTCCAGCTCGAAGCGGCGGGAAAGCTCTCGATCGACGACACGCTCGACAAATGGCTGCCTGAGTTTCCGGCGTGGAAGGACGTCACCATCCGCAGTCTGCTGGACATGACGAGCGGAATTCCCAACTATTCCGAGACCGAGTGGATGGCCAAGTCTTGGACGGAGGAGCCGATGCGGGCTCTCACCCTCAAGGAGCTTGCGGATGCCGCCTATCCAAGCCCGAACAACAAGCTGCCGGTGACCAAGGGCTATCACTACTCGAATACCAATTACATTCTCGCCGCCATGATCGCCGAGAAAGCTGCAGGCAAGGCTTTCACCAATCTCGTGCATGAGTTGGCGATCGAGCCGCACGGTCTCGATTCGACGTTCTACGAAGCGAGTACCTACCCGGAATCGGTCATCAAGCGTCTTGCGCACGGCTACTTCGAGAACGCAGCCTGCTCGGAATACCAACCTGATTGCAAGGTCCCGTGGAATGCGCCGGTCGTCGGGAAGGACGTGCGCGAGATGAGCACCTCCTGGATGCAATCGGCAGGCGGCGCCGTCTCCAGCGCCCGCGACGTCGATCGCTGGATGCGCGCGGTGTTCGGCGGGAAGGTGGTTCCGCCGAAACAGCAGCAAGAATGGACCGCGCTCGTTTCGATGAAAACGGGCGAGCCGATCGCGGCAGTGTCGGCCGACGACCCAGGCGGCTTCGCGCTTGGGTTGGGGAGGAAGATTCTTGGGACTCTCGGCGCGCAATGGTTCTACGAGGGCGAGAGTCTCGGCTACCGCACGCTCTACGTCTGGTTTGCCGACCAGGATGTGATGATCACGGTCCAGACCAACTCGCAGCCGCCCGACGGGACCGATAAGCTCGGCGAGGCGGTCAATGCCCTCTACGACATCGTCAAGAAGCCGAAAGATTAGCCAACTTCACCTGGCGGGCGCGGGCGCCGCGGATAAATGGCGAAGGCGCGGCAAATGCCACAGCGCCGATCCGAGCGGCGAACGAGACTCTCCCTCAAGCTCAAGATCGCCTTGAGCACTGAGACAGGAAAGGAGAGCCAGCCATGTTCTCGCTCGCTCGCATCAGTTTGGCTGCGGCAGGTACCCTTGTCGCCCTCACCACGGCCAGCATCCCCGTTTTCGCCGGTGAGTTGACGCAAAACGCAGGACAAGTTGGGCCTCAAGCGCCCGCTCTCACCACGGTTGGTCCACCTGACCTAAACTCCGGTCAGATTGGCGAATGCCACCAGCTCAAACGAGCGATCTCCCGCCGCGCGTGCCAAGCTCGTCTGTGGCGCGAGATGAATATCGACACGGCCGAGAACTAGTAACGGGCTCGCAGCGGTAGGCAACATCTGCAACGCTCATCACATCGCGCACGACGTCGCCGGTCTTGGTGACGCGATCGACCCGGGTAAGAAGGGGGTAGCTATCCCGTGTTCCAGGGTGCCGGCTGGATGCTCAACTCGTCGAGAAATTCGAGCCAGAGGCCGAAATAGAGGAAGGACGCGATCAGCGCGAGAATGGCCGCGACGATGAGCAAGCGACCAGTCTTGGCGAGGAGATAAGCGGGGAGACTGAAGGGCAGAAAGATGAACATGAAGGCGATGCTGGTGCCGACCATCTCCATGCCGTCGCCCATGGGATTGGCGTGCTGGAACAGAAAAACGGTAAAGAAGAGGATGAACAGGCTGTGGACCGCGACCGCAAAGAGCACGCTGGTGCGAAGCCGCCTGTCGTCGAGGGAGAGAGCTCGGGTCATCCGTTTCTCATTCCATCGTCATCGCCCGGCTTGACCGGGCGATCCAGTAGCCACCGCCCTCAATAATCTTTCACCGGCGGTGATTACTGGATGCCCGCTTTCGCGGGCATGACAAAGTTCTTCGAGGCATCTAGGATCTCGACGCCGACGATGCAGCCTTGCGCGTCGTAGTCCACGATGATGCCCTCAGCGACCTCCTCACTCCCCTCGATGGGGCGGTCGGTGAGGTTCAGATAGACCGCATCGGCTCCCTGATCGATTCTCACGCGCATGGTTTTGTCCTGTCGAAATGTGGCGATCCCATTGTACCTCGGTTCCCGTCATTGTCATCGCCCGGCTTGACCGGGCGATCCAGTAACCACGAGACTCTGCGTATGAGGGAGCGCGTCTACTACGTGTACATTCTCGCGAGCCGTATTGGCGGCACCCTCTACGTTGGCGTGACCGACGACCTCGTGCGACGCGTGTACGTGCATAAGGAAAAGTTGCTCAAGGGCTTTACCCAGGAATACGATGTCGTCCGTCTCGTCTATTTCGAGCAGTTTGGAGAGATTGGTGCCGCGATCCAACGCGAAAAACGCCTGAAAAAATGGCGGCGCGCTTGGAAAGTTCGGCTGATTGAGGAGAACAATCCGAATTGGAATGACCTCTATCCCCCAATCGCTGCGCCTCGAATTGCGGCGACGCCCCACTTCTCTCCCCTGTCGTCGCCCGGCTTGGCGGATCAGCCAGGAACCACCGATCTCGTCAGACTGCACCACCAGTGATTACTGGATGCCCGCCTTCGCGGGCGTGACAAACGGAGGATAGGCGTTACAAACCACTAAGCCGGCTTGCCGGCCGGTTTGCCGGCGGGTTTAGCGGCCGGCTTGGCGGCCGTCGAAGCGGCGTGGCGCTTCTCGGCGAACTTCACTGCGTAGATGGAGAGCTCGTAAAGCAGCACTGTGGGAAGCGCGAGCGATATCTGGCTCAAGGGGTCCGGAGGGGTGAGCACGGCAGCCACGATGAAGGCGATGAGGATGGCGATGCGGCGCTTGGCCTTGAGCTGCGCCGCGGTGATCAGACCGGCGCGGGCGAGCAGCGTCAGCAGCACCGGCAACTGGAAGCAGATGCCGAAGGCGAGGATCAGCGTCATGATCAAAGAGAGATATTCGCTCACCCGCGCGGTGAGCTGGATATGCACCTGGTTGTCGCCGGACTGCTGCATCGACAGGAAGAAGGTCATGGCGAGCGGCATGACCACGAAATAGACGAGCGAAGCGCCGAGCAGGAACAGGATCGGTGTCGCGGCCAGGAACGGCAAGAACGCCTTGCGCTCGTTGCGGTACAGCCCAGGCGCCGCAAACATGTAGATCTGCGAGGCGATCACCGGGAAGGCAATGAAGATGGCGCCGAACAGCGCGAGCTTCATCTCGGTGAAGAAGAATTCCTGCGGCGCGGTGTAGATCATCTCGATCGGCGTATCGACGCCGGCCGCGAGCCGGTAGGGCCAGAGCAGGAGATTGTAGAGCGGCCGCGAGAAATAGAAGCAGACGGCGAAGGCGATGGCGACCGCGCCAAGCGACCAGATCAGCCTGCGGCGGAGCTCGATGAGATGCTCCATCAAGGGGGCCTTGGTCGCCTCGATCGCCTCTTGATCCTTATCGCTCACGGCGCCTCCTCGCGCTTCTTGGCGCGTGGCTTGGGCGTCTTGCTTTTGGCTGCCGCGGTCTTGGCCGGAACGGTCTTGGCTGGAACGGTCTTGGCGGGAACCGTCTTGGCCGGGACGGGCTTGGCCTTCTTCGCCCGCGGCTTGGGATTTGGTTTAGGCGCGGGCGGGGGCAGCGCCGCTTCGGCCGATGCGGTGGCGGGCGCCGGCGGAGTCGGGGCCGGCATCATTAGAGGCTTGTCGACGGTTCCGCCCAATTTCACGTCGGAGGCCTCCGCGTGAAAATCCTGCATCGCCTTACGCACTTCATCGATCTCGCTGTCGCGCACAGCCTCCTCGAACTGGCGCTGGAAGTCCGCGGCCATGTGCCTGACCTTGCCGACGTAATGGCCGAAGGTGCGCATCAGCCGCGGCAATTCCTTGGGGCCGACCACGACGATCGCCACCACGCCGATGACCAGGAGTTCAGACCAACCGATGTCGAACATAGATGCGATTTGGCCGCAGATTTGGTTTCGTCATTGCCGGGCTCGACCCGGCAATCCAGGGCCGCACGCTCCGAACTTGTAGCCCCTGGATGCCCGGGTCAAGCCCGGGCATGACGATGTGGTTGGAGGGATATCTAGCCCGCCTTCGGCGTGCGCGGCGCCTTGGCACGGGCGGCGGTCTTCGCCTTGGCGGCGGGTTTGGGGTTATGCTCGATCACTTTCGGAGCCGGCTCCGGCTCCGGCGCTGGCTCCGCCTCGGCGCC
>NZ_JBOHJB010000015.1:0-45104 GCF_050728395.1 Methyloceanibacter sp. | reverse complement strand
CGCCAGGAAGGCGCTTGGATAGACCCGGCCGCTATGGGGGGAGTTGAACACCAGAGGGGCGGCAAGCTCGGCCGGCCTTGCCACCCCGAAGGGCGGCGAAAGTTCCCTCTCGATCGCCTCAGCCTCTCTTTGGCTCATTGGCTAAACCTTGGTCCTTAGAAACGGCCGGCCAAGCCGCCAGCCGAGAATCCCCTGCAAACTCTGCCAATGAGAGTTGAACCTGTCCAGGCGTGTTCTGCCTTGTGCAGAAGCGAATAAGACGCGATGATTTGGCTCTCATGGTGACAAGGCCGAACGGGGCTGGACGAGACTAGAAGCAAGCGGTCGTTTACCAAGTTCATGTAGGGCGTAGCGTCTAGAGGGGGAAGAGGGATGGTGGCCAACGATCCGGACGCGCGCTGCGTTCAGCGTATTCTCCTTGCCGAGGACGACGAGGACATGCGCCGCTTCCTGGTGAGGGCGCTTACCAAGGCCGGCTACGACGTCGTGTCGTTCGGCAACGGGCTCGAGGCTTATGAGCGCCTGAAGGAGGAGCCCTTCACACTCCTGCTCACCGATATCGTGATGCCGGAGATGGACGGCATCGAGCTTGCGCGGCGCGCGAGCGAGCTCGACCCTGATTTGAAGATCATGTTCATCACCGGCTTCGCCGCGGTCGCGCTCAACCCCGACAATCACGCGCCGAAAGACGCCAAGATCCTGTCGAAGCCCTTCCATCTGCGCGATCTGGTCGATGAGGTGGAGCGCCTGCTCGCCGCCTGAGGTTTTTCGATCTCCCAGGTGCGGGTTGCCTTCGAGGGGGCTCAGCCGATATAGAAGCCGTTCGCAACGGTCGGGCGCGTAGCTCAGCGGTATGAGCACTGCGTTGACATCGCAGGGGTCCCCAGTTCGATCCTGGGCGCGCCCACCATTTTCAGGCGGCCTTGTGACGCCGGTCCTCGCCATCGCGGCATCTTCTGGGCGGCGCCAAGACGTGGCATAAAGGTCGGGGGTGACTGCGTCATGCCGGACCATATGAGAACGCTGTTCATGCTCGCCTGCGCGGGAGGTGTCGCAGCTTTCCTTGGGGGTTGCGCCAAGGCCTCCGTCGGTAATGTGCAGGAGGTCGAGGCGGGGACGTACAGCATCGGCATCAGCCGGGCCAGCGGCATCGCCACCGATATGAACAAGGCGCTCAGCACCGCCGTCGACAAGGCCGGCGATTTCTGCCACGCCAAGGGCCAGAAGTTCATGCTCAAGTCAGCCGTGGGGAGCACCGTCGTTTTCCGCTGCGCGGCGACGGCACCGAGCCCTGAATGACGGCTGGCCTAGCCTCGCCAGCATAAGGACAGGAGATGCATTCTCGCTCTCTCGACCCTTGGACCCATGAGCACGTCTTTCTCGGCGCCGCTCACGCTCGCAACGAGCGGCGCACCTGGCTCGTCGTAGGGCTGACGGCCACCATGATGGTCGCCGAAATCGTCGGCGGCATCGTGTTCGGCTCGATGGCCCTGCTCGCCGATGGCTGGCATATGTCGACGCACGCAGCCGCGCTCACGATTGCCGCTCTCGCCTACCAATACGCGCGGCATCACAAACATGATCCACGCTTCGCCTTCGGCACTGGGAAGCTCGGCGACCTCGCCGCGTTCGCAAGCGCCATCGCGCTCGGCATGATCGCGCTGCTGATCGCCTATGAGAGCCTGATGCGATTGGCGCGGCCGGTGCCCATCGCCTACGTTCAGGCGATTTCCATCGCGGTCGTCGGGCTTGCGGTTAATCTCATCTGCGCCTGGCTGCTCCGCGACGAGCATGCGCACCACGATCATGGCGAGGACCATGCGCACGACCACCGCGACCACAGGGACCACAATCTGCGGGCGGCCTATCTGCACGTGCTTGCCGACGCGTTCACCTCGGTCATGGCTATCGGCGGCCTCGTCCTCGCGCTTTGGCTCAGCTGGCCGTGGATCGATGCCGTCGTGGGCCTCGTTGGCGCCTGCGTGATCGCGAGCTGGTCCTACGGACTGATCCGCGACGCGGGCCGCGTGTTGCTCGATGTGGTTCCCGACAGACGCACCCAAGGCGCTATTCGCCAGCGCCTGGAGGTCGACGGGGACCGCGTTTCAGACCTGCATCTTTGGCAGATCGGCCCCGGGCATCGCGCCGCCGTCGTCACCATCGTCAGCGACCGGCCGCAGGCGCCTGCCGCCTACAAGGAGCGGCTCAGGGGTATCGCCGGCCTCAGCCACGTCACTGTCGAGGTCGAGCCCTGCCTGCCGAAGAAGCGGCGGAGCGCCGCGTAGCAGTCTCGAGCGTTGACAGGGCGTGGGGCCGTTGACTATGGTCCGCCCGGCTCGACCGGAGCTTCGCCTCCGGCGGCCACTCTCCTTCACCGTTGCTTCAGGTGCTTCGCATGAAGATCAAGAATTCGCTCAGGGCCTTGCGCAAGCGCCATCGTAACAACCGCGTGGTGCGCCGGCGCGGACGGCTTTACGTCATCAACAAGACCAACCGCCGATACAAGGCGCGGCAGGGCTAGGGTCTTCGCAGGCGCGAACCATCCTATGTCTTTGACGGCGCATCTCCGCTGTCCTAGCTTCTGGCCATGATCGACCGGCCCTATCGGACAGCGGCCCTTGCGGCGCTGCTCCTGTCTTTCTGCCTGGCGTTGTCCGCCGCCGGCTCACTTCCGGCGCGCGCGGCTGACGGAGGGCTTGAGCCGGGCGTCGGCGATGCGCCCCCCAGCGACATGTTCCCCGACGGTGGCGCTCCGGAAGAGGGGGGACAGCCGCCAAGCGGCAAGGACTTGACCGGGCCTCCACCCTCCTCGACGCCCAACAAGCAGGACCGGTCCGATATTCTCGGCAACGTGCCGCTCGGCGACCCCGCGGTGCGCGCCGAAATGCTGAAGGAGCTCTACACGCGGTTGAGCGGCGCTCGCAGCGCCAAGGATGCCGAGCCGATCGCCGAGGCCATCGAGGAGACCTGGCGCCGCTCAGGCAGCGATACCGTCGACCTGCTCATGAGCCGCGTCGATGCTTTCGTGCTCGCCTCCGATCTCGACCTTGCCACGCAGGTGCTCGACGCCGTGACCGAGCTTGACCCGGACAACGCCGAGGCCTGGCATCAGCGCGGCATCGTGCATTTGATGCAGAACGATACCGCCGGGGCGCTCTCCGATCTCAGGCGCGCGATTGCCATCGATGCCAACCACTATAAGGCGTTGCGCGATCTTGGCGCCGTCCTACAGCAAACCGGCGATCGGCGCGGAGCGCTCGACGCCTATCGCAAGGCGCTCGCGGTCAATCCCTTCCTCGAGCAGGCTCGGAGGGCCGAGGAGCAGCTCTCCCACGACGTCGAAGGCCGGGATATCTAGGCCCGCTCCATCCGGCTTCGAGCGCTACTGCGCGTCAGGGGTTTCCTCGCCGACAAAGGCAATGCGCAGCATGTTGGTGGCGCCGGGGGTGCCGAGCGGCACGCCGGCGGAGATGATCACTCGCTGTCCCGGGAGCGCGAAGCCTTCCTGATAGGCGATGCGGCAGGCCTTCGCCACCATATCGTCCAAGTCCTTGGGGTCGCTGGTCAGCACACAATGCAGACCCCATACGATGGCGAGCTTGCGGCCCGTGCCGGGGATTGGGGTCAGCGCAATGATCGGCTGCGGCGGCCGCTCGCGGGCGGCGCGGATGCTTGTCGCGCCTGAGGCCGTGTAGCAGATGATCGCCGCGAGATTGAGCGTCTCGGTGACGGTGCGCGCGGCGGCCGAGATGGCGTCGGCGCCGGTCGCCTCGGGATCGATGCGCTGGGCGTGAATGATCCTCTCGTAGAGCGGATCGCGCTCGACTTCGATGGCGACCCGATCCATGGTGGCCACGGCCTCAACCGGATATTTGCCGACCGCCGATTCAGCCGAGAGCATCACCGCGTCGGCTCCGTCGAACACCGCGGTGGCAACGTCGGAAACTTCGGCGCGGGTCGGCGCCGGCGAAAGGATCATCGATTCCAGCATTTGCGTGGCGACCACCACCGGCTTGCCGGCGTTGCGCGCGGCGCGGGTGATCTGCTTCTGTAGCCCCGGGACCTTCTCCACCGGCATTTCGACGCCGAGATCGCCACGCGCCACCATGATGCCGTCGGCAAGCTCGATGATTTCCTTGAGCTCGGTGAGGGCCGAAGGCTTCTCGATCTTGGCCATGATCGCGGCGCGCCCGCGGATCAGCTTGCGGGCCTCGGCAATATCCTTGGCGCGCTGCACGAACGACAGTCCCACCCAGTCGACGCCGACGTTGAGCGCATCTTCGAGATCGGCGCGGTCCTTGTCGGTCATGGCCGCGAGCGGAATGACCGTGTCGGGGAGGCTGATGCCCTTGCGGCTGGCGAGCGTTCCGCTGGTCAGCACCTCGGCGTCGATGCGCACGTCGCTCGCCTCGACGATCCGCAAGCGCAACTTGCCGTCATCGAGCAGAAGAGCATGGCCGGGCTGCACCGCCTGGAAGATTTCCGGGTGCGGCAGGTGCACGCGTCCGAGGCCGCCAACCGACTCGCGGCGGACAAAGCTCAGAATGTCGCCCTCGGTGATACGGATCGCGCCGGATTCGAACTTGCCGATGCGCAGCTTCGGTCCTTGCAAGTCGATGAGGATGCCGATCGGACGGGAGAAATCCGTTTCGATCTTGCGGATGGTGGCGTGCGCCTGCCGCAAGGCCTCGGGGGTCGCATGGCTCATATTGATGCGGAAAACATCGGCGCCCGCCTCGAACAGCGCGCGGATCGTCTTTTCGTTGTTGGAGGCAGGACCGAGGGTGGCGACGATCTTGACTCGGCGATTACGCCTCATTGACTCTTCGCTTCGCCTTCAGGATCGGTGAGGCGAACGGTCCAGTCGCGCTCCTCGCCGGTGTCGACTTCAAAGAAACCAGTCTTCTTGTAACCGCGCTTCACGCATTCCTTCACGTCGCGAATGGTGAACGCCTTGTCGTCAGTGCACATGAACAGCGTGCCGCCCCATTCCCCACCGCGATCATAGTCGATGGCGTGGATGTAATAGAACCGGGCAATAAGTACACCCTTCAACAGGGTCTCGCAGGTGTGCGAGGCGACGTTCCACCAGCCTTCCGTGGCCCAGCCCTCGACATCGCGGTAGCCGATGGCGACGCCGACCCGGCTCGAGGTGGTGTTGCACAATTTGAGATCGGCGTGGGCTGGCGCAGGCGCGAGGCCGATGGCGGCGGCGGAGGCGAGCAAACACGCCACGCGCAGCGCCCAAGGACGGGGCGCGGCGGCGGAAACCGCCTGGCTATCCGAGCTGGCGAGCGTCACTTTCTCAGGGCCATCAACCACGGTTGAAATCGCCGAAAGGTAGCATCGAATTGGTTGCGTTTGTCTGACTAGAGCAATCAATTATAAGGTCATTTTGCGACGCAAAAGCCAGCGCCGACAATCCTGGGTAATTGCGTCACAACCTTGACCCCGGAAGCGCCTTTCCGCTTGGAAGAATGAGCGAAGCCGGGATAAGAGCCAGGATTCGTGTCAAGCGCAATAAGAGGATGACGGTGGAGCAGCGGCTTACCCGGCTGCGGCAGGAGCAAAGGGAAGCGTCGCCCTTTCGCCGCATCGAGGGAGATTGGAAAAGTGGCGCGCTCATTCTCTGCGACCACGCCGCGAATCTGATCCCTCCTGCCTATGGCACCCTCGGCCTCACGCCTGAAGATCTTGCCCGGCATATCGCCTACGACATCGGCGCTGCCGCCGTGGCGGAGCATCTGGCGCGGGCGCTTCAGGCGCCGGCGCTGCTCACGCGCTACTCGCGGTTGCTGATCGACCCCAATCGCGGACGCGACGACCCGACGCTGGTGATGCAGCTTTCCGACGGGCGCATCGTGCCCGGCAATGCCGCCTTGGATGAAGCTGAGATCGAGGCGCGCATCGAGCGCTTTTATGCGCCATATCATCAGGCCATCGAGGCCGCCATCGACGAAGGCGTCGCCGCGGGGAAACCGCCGGTCCTGCTCGCCATCCACAGTTTCACTCAAGCCTGGAAGAGTGTGCCGCGGCCCTGGCACGTGGCGGTGCTGTGGGACAGGGACCCAAGGCTCGCTTGCGCGCTGCTGCGCGAGCTGGAGGCGACCCCGGGCATCGCCGTGGGCGACAACGTGCCCTATAGCGGCCAGCTCAAGGGCGACACGCTCTACCAGCACGGCACGCTGCGCGGGCTCGCGCACGCGCTGATCGAAGTTCGGCAAGATCTGATCCTCGGGCCTGAGGGGCAGGCTGAGTGGGCGGAACGGCTGGCGCACGTCGTGCGCAAGGTGCTTGGCACCGCCGATCTCGCGCCCAGGCTGCACGCCATCGAGCGCTATGGCTCGCACACCGACGGCGTGACGCAAGGCTCTGGATAAGCTGGATAAGAGCAACCGGCGCGTTGCCCTGTAACACGGCCGCCGCCTAAGCTCCGCGGCAGATCAATCGTCAAGCGAATCAGAGGTCTCCCGTGCAGCTCCAGAACTCAACCAAAGACCAGCTTCGTGCCATTGTCGCCCGCATCGAGCGGCTCGAGGAGGAGAAAGCGGCGCTCGCCGCCGATCTCCGCGAGGTCTACGCGGAGGCCAAGGGCAACGGCTTCGACGTGAAGGCGCTCAGGTCCGTTGTTCGCATCCGCAAGCAGGATGAGAACAAGCGGAAAGAGGAGGAGGCGGTGCTCGTCACCTATCTCCATGCGCTCGGCATGGCCGAGGCTGAGGCCGCCTGATCTTCGTCATTCCGGCGCAAGCCGGAATCCAGTTGCGCGGAACGCGCCAAGAAAAACTGGACCCCGGCTTCCGCCGGGGTGACGTGGATGCCCGGCACGTAGCCTGTGCTCGGGCCAGCGGAGCCGGACCCGAGTGGCCGGGCATGACGATGAATATGAGAGTCTAGCGATCGATCTGCGCTACGCGGGTCGGAGCCGGCGGCGCGATTTCGGCATAGACGCTGCGCACCGCGCGCCCGCTGAAGGTCTGCGCCGCGACGAGCCCCTGATAGCCGGAACTCTTGCGGAAGGTGGCGGCCAGCGGCCGGTCCATGTTCTCGAACAGATAGGAAAGGTCCTTCTGCTCGGGATGGGTGAGGTGAGCGACCAAATGATTATAGGTGATCGAGGTGTTGCTCATCAGGCCGGCGATGGCGAAGGGAACGTAGCTCGTCTCTTCCGGATGGTCCTCGTCGACCTCTGGCGCGCTGACCACTTCGGCGCTGCGATAGAGCGGAGAGCTGGGCTCGCCGAGAACCGGCCTCGATTGCGGCAGCTCGCCACCGGCATTGGCATAGACGAAGTGTTTGCGCGTCGGAAGCGGCGCGGCCTGCGAGGCAGGCGGGCTCGTGACCGCCGGAGCCGCGCTCGGAGCGTCAGGCACGTAAGAGGCGAAGATGCCCTGCGGCGGTTCCGGCTCGGCGCGCAAGGCAGACTCGGAACGGAACGCTGCCTCAGGATGGAATGCTACCTCAGGATGGAACGCCGCCTGGATGATGGGCTGGACGGCGGGTTGGATCGCGGGCTGGGCGGCGGCCACGGCTTCAGGTTTCGGCGCCGGCATTACTGAGGCGAGCAGCGTGTTACGGCCGGGCAAGCCCTTGGCCATGGCGAGCTTATAATCTTGCTGGGTGATCGGCTTGCCGTCGAGCGGCAGGTAATTGGTGCGTCCGCTCGGGAACAGCGCGGCGAGCTCGAGCCGCGCAATGCGCGGCCACATGCGCACGCGGCCGGTGTCGACATGCACGAAGGGAACCCCTGAGGTCGGGTAGTAGCCGACGCCGCCCCATTCCTGCACCAGCGCCGAGTTGCGCAGCGTCTTCACCGGAACGTCGGGGAAGACGATGTCGGCCGCTTTGCCGAGGATGTGCTGGCTGGCTTTGGCCTGGCCGCCGCCTCTGCGTCTCAGCCGCTCGTTGGTGGAGGCGGTGCGGTAGCCGCAAATGAGCTTCACCGGTTCCTTCGATCCAAGCTCCCTGTGCAGCGTCCAGATCAGGTCGATGAGCTCGGGGTCCATGTCGCGAGACTGTTCCTTGCGCCAGTCGCGCATGAAGTGGTCGAGCTGCTTCAAGGCGTCGGGATCGTAGCGGCCGTCCTTCTTGAAGGTGACGGTGATCGCTTCCTTGGTGTGGATGTTGAACATCGAAAGCGTGCGCGTCTCGCCCGACGCGCTCGCGTGCTGCACAGTGGCCGGCCAGAACCAAGTCCCGACAAGCGTCACTGCTAGCCCCGCGCCAAGCATGGCGCGACGTGCAAGGGTCCCCCGGACTGACATCCCCGCGCTTTGTAGCCTTTCCCTCTAACCGGCCTTGAGCGGCCGGCTTTGGCTCAAACCCCCGTCAGGTTCGAGCCCCCGTAGCAGTCATGCCTTTGGCACGTACTTGCTAACCAGCATTATTTGCCTAAATGGGGGAAAAAAAAGGCAAAAATGACGATCCCACCCGAAATCAACAGGCAGCGTTAACGTTACCTTACTGCGGAATTTGGCGGATTCTAAAGCCTGAGCGCCGCTGCCATACGGGAGTCGTGCCCGTAGATGTCGCCAAAGGTCGAGATCGAGCCGTCGTCATTCACCCGAAGGGTGAAATAGGTGATGTAGACCGGAATCTTCTCCTTGAGCGCAATATGCTGGTCGGGGCCGCCCTGGATGGCCGAGGCGACACGTCCGGCCGACCAACCTTGGTCCTCTTTCAGCAAGGTCAGCGCAAGCTGATCTGGGTTCTGCACGCGCATGCAGCCATGGCTCTCGGCGCGCACCGTCTTGGCGAATAGAGCTTTCTGCGTCGTGTCGTGCATGTACACGTCGTGACTGTTGGGGAACACGAATTTGACGGTGCCGAGCACGTTGTCGGGGCCAGGCGGCTGGTAGATGTTGAGGCTGCGAATATCAATGTGGTTCCAGTCGATCCTGGAGGGGTCGACCTCTCGGCCGCCGATATTGATGCGCAGATTATGGCGCTCGAGCACGGCGGTATTCCAGCCGCCGCCGCCGAACCATCCACCCTCCTCGACGAGGAATGGCCTGATCTCCTCGGTCTTGATCGAGTTCGGCACGTTCCAATAGGGATTGAACACGATCTCCTGCATCTCCTTGGAGATGATCGGGGTCTGCTTGTCGGGCTTTCCGACCACCACTCTGGCGGTGTGCACGGCCTTGCCGTCACCCATCACCCGCACCGTAAATTCGGGAATGTTGACGTTCACATAGAACGAGCCGAGGTCGTGGGGCAGCCACCGCCAGCGTTCCATGTTGAGCAGGATGAGTCTCACTTGTCCGGGGTTCGCGGCTTCGTGGTGCTGCTGGTTGAGGAGCCGCCGCGTACCGGGACCCACCGCCCCGTCCGGCAGCACGCCATGATCTTCCTGGAAGCGCTGCACGGCCGCGTGCACCGAGGCGTCGAACACCGTCTCCTTGCCGCCGTCCTCGACCGCGACGTTGAGACGCTTCCGGAGCAGTGCCACCTGTTCGTGGTCGACGCCGAGCTCAAGCGTCGGCCCATCGGGAATGCGCACGACGTCCTTGTCGGGATTCCCGCCGCGGGCGGCGATCAAGGCTTGGCGCAGGGCCTCGAACTGCGGCTGGTCGGGCTGGAAGCTCCGCAAGTAGGATGCGGGGTCCGAGCGAAAGGCGATCGATTCGATCACTTCCATGGGGTCGGGCAGCGCCAGCGTCGGATCGAGGTTGGGGCTGAGCCTCAGCGGATCGATGCGGCCGCCGCGCGCGTCGCGGGCATAGCCGAGCACGGCGAAGCTGATCTTGATCTCGGCATCGGCGAGCCACTTGGCGTCGGGGGTCTCGTCGCCCGCCTTCGGCAGCGGATAGTCGGCCGGGCGCAGGCCGTATTCGTCGGCTTTGCCGATCTCCTCCATCACCGACTTGGCCCGGTCGTTGAGGCCCTGCTCGCCGACCCAGAGGAGGCGGTTTTCCGCCACGGAATAGTATTCGACGAGGGCGCCTTGCTCGTTCTTCCGCGTCTCGCTCGCGTTGGTGAATTTGGCGGTGAGCCGCTCCTGGACGGCGGCGCGCACGGCCTCAGTTTGACCGATCAAAGCGTCTGGAGATTCGGGCTCGGCGGCATGGGCCGCGAGCGTCAACGGCCCGAGCGTCAACGGCGCGGCCAAGAACAAGGCGAACGCGATACAGGAAAATGGCCTCATCAATGCTCCCTCCAGCCGATCGTGCCCGCGATTCGGCAGAAATCCGAACCTAACGTGGGGACCCCGCTTTTGGCCACAACGCGGTGCGATATAAGCCGACTTGAGCGCCGCTTTTTTTGTGAGTGTGGCTTTCGTGCCGAGGCCTGCTGTGGTCTTGCGCTAATGCGCTCGCGCCTCCAGCCCAATCTCGCGCATCTTCCGGTACAGCGTTGACCTGCCGATGCCGAGCCTCTTGGCAATTTCCGTCATGCGCCCGCGGTAACGGCCGAAAGCAAGCCTGATCATGTCTGCCTCGACCGCTTCGAGCGAACGGATGTCGCCTTCCTCGCTCAAGGCGGGAATGCCCACGGCGTCGCGGCCGCTCGCCGACGGCAGGCGGATCGTGGCCGGCGCAATGGACGACTGGCCGAGCATCACGGGTCCTGCGATGCGGGGCGCCAAGGCTTTCGGGGCGGGAGCCGGCGGCACGGTCACGCGGTAGCCTTGCACATGGGCTGCGATCTGCGGGAACTCGCTCACCCCGAGCAAGAGCTGGTCGGCAAGAACCACGGCGCGGAACACCGCGTTTTCGAGCTGGCGAATGTTGCCGGGCCAGCTATAGCGCTCGAGCATGGCAAGCGCCTCGGGCTCGATGCCGTCGACGCGCTTTCCTTCCTCTGCCGCGAAGCGGGCGATGAAGTGGCGGACGAGTTCCGGCACGTCACCCAGACGATCGCGCAAAGGCGGCACCCAGATGGGAAGGACGTTGAGGCGGTAATAGAGATCCTCGCGGAAGCGCCCCTGCTGCACGAGAGCGATCAGATTGCGGTTGGTCGAGGCAATCACGCGGACATCGACCTTGACCGGATATTTGACGCCAATGGCGCCGTCTTGCAGCGCGCGGAGCAGCTTGATTTGCGCTTCAGGCGAAAGCTCGCCGATCTCGTCGAGGAACAAGGTGCCTTGGTCGGCCTCGAAGAATCTTCCTGTTTGCCGTTGGGAGTCGCTCGCGAACGAGCCGAACAGGACGCTCTCCACCAGATGTTCGGGAATGGTGCGGCAATTGACGGCGACGAAAGGCTTGCCTGCGCGATGGCTCTCGCCGTGGATGGCGCGAGCGATGAGCTCCTTGCCGACGCCGCTTTCGCCTTCGATCAGGACCGGAATTGACGATTTCGTCGCCCGCCGCCCAAGCTCGACAACCCGGGCCATGGTTTCGCTGCCGGCAACCAGACCGGCAAATCCAAGCTCGCCGCGGGCGGCTGCCTTTATCCTGCTGATCTCGCCCTCAAGTGCATCGATCTTGAGCGCGTTCTTGATGGAGACTTCGAGCCGCTCGGGGCTCACCGGCTTGACCACGAAGTCGACGGCGCCGGCCCGCATGGCGGCGATGGCCGCATCGATGCTGCCGCTCGCCGTCTGCACGATGGTCGGGTGTTTCCGCGGCAAGGACCGCATGGCCGAAAGCACCGCCATGCCGTCGGTTCCCCGCATCACGAGGTCGAGCAGGATGAGGGATATATCGCCTAAGGCGTCGGCCTTGAGGGCGGCAAGCGCCTTGTCTCCGTTTTCAGCCAGGGCAACGGAATAGCCGAAGCGCTTGACGGTCTCTTCGAGAATACGGCGCTGAACAGGGTCGTCGTCGACGACCAGGACACGTTTGGGCATGACGCAAGACTCGCTACAGTTACGCTGGAACCCCTCGGAGCAGACCCCTCGCTCGCGCCCTTCGCGTTGCGCTTTTGCGTTGCGCTCCCGTTGCAAAATTGTGCGGGGAAACGGTAAACAAGCGCTTTATGGCAGTTCGATTTTGGTGAGGCTTGCTCTTGGCCCTCTCGCAAAATCGCCGTAAGAGCACGTTAGACACGTTAGAAGAGACGCGCGGGCACTTCGAAGGACGGGACAAAAACACCAATGCAGCCGAAATCCCTTCAATGGCCGGCGGTTCACGCCACTGCGCCTTCGGCTCGCGGCAAGGCAAAGCCTGCAAGCCGGCAGGGGCAACCCAAGCCTAAGCTCGGGGCTCTTCCGGAGTGGAACCTCAAGGATCTCTATAGCGCCCCGGATGCGCCGGCGCTCAAGGCCGATCTTGAAGCCTCCGAACGGGCGGCCGAGGCGATGCAGCAAAACTATGCCGGCAAGCTCGCCGCGCTCGCCGATGGGGGGAACGGGGGCAAGGCGCTCGCCAAGGCCGTGCGCGAATACGAGGCGTTGAGCGACCTCATGGGGCGCATCGTCTCCTATGCGAGCCTGCTCTATGCCGCCGACACCTCAGATCCGGCGCGGCAGAAATTCTTCGGCGACATCCAGGAGAAGATCACCACGATCTCGTCCAAGCTGCTGTTCTTCCCGCTTGAGCTCAACCGGCTCGACGACAAGGTGCTGGAAGCGGCCATGGAAGATCCGGAGCTTGGGCACTACCGGCCTTGGCTCGAGGATTTGCGCAAAGAGAAGCCCTATCAGCTCGAGGACAGGCTCGAGCAGCTGTTCCATGAAAAGGCCGTGACCGGGCGCGGCGCCTGGAACAGGCTGTTCAGTGAGACCATGACCGCGCTCAGATTCGACGCGGACGGCGAGAAGCTCAGCCTAGAGCCCATTCTCAATCGGCTCCTCGATCAGGACGAGACCCGGCGCCGGCAGGCTGCCGAAGCCTTGGCGCGCGTGTTCAAGGACAATGTGCGGCTGTTCACGCTGATCACCAACACGCTCGCCAAGGACAAGGAGATCTCAGACCGCTGGCGCGGCTTTGCCGATGTCGCCGATAGCCGCCACCTGGCCAACCGGGTGGAGAAGGAGGTGGTCGATGCGCTGGTCGCAGCGGTGCGCGAAGCTTACCCACGCCTCTCTCACCGTTACTACGCGTTGAAAGCCAAATGGCTCGGCAAGAAGCGGCTCGCTTATTGGGATCGCAACGCGCCGTTGCCCGAGGAGCCGACGCAGAGCATCGGCTGGGACGCCGCGCAAAAGACGGTGCTCAAGGCCTATGGCGATTTCTCGCCGCGCATGGCAGCGGTCGCCGGCGAGTTCTTCGCCAAACGCTGGATCGATGCGCCGGTGCGCGAGGGCAAATCTCCCGGCGCCTTCTCGCATCCCACGGTGCCGAGCGCGCACCCCTATATCCTGCTCAATTATCAGGGCAAGCCGCGGGACGTGATGACGCTGGCCCACGAACTCGGTCACGGCGTGCATCAGGTGCTCGCCAACGCGCAAGGCCCGCTGATGGCGCCGACGCCTTTGACGCTCGCCGAGACGGCAAGCGTGTTCGGCGAGATGCTGACCTTCCGGGCGCTGCTCGAGAGCGCGCCGAGCAAGCGCGAGCGGAAGGCGCTGCTCGCCTCAAAGGTCGAGGACATGATCAACACCGTGGTGCGCCAGATCGCGTTCTACAGCTTCGAGCGCAAGGTGCATACGGAGCGGCGCGAAGGCGAGCTCACCTCGGAGCGGTTGGGCGAGATCTGGCTCGAGGTGCAAAGCGAGAGCCTCGGACCGGCGATCGATTTCAAGACCGGCTATGAGAACTTCTGGGTCTATATCCCGCACTTCATCCATTCGCCGTTCTACGTCTATGCCTATGCCTTCGGCGATTGCCTGGTGAACTCGCTCTATGCGGTCTACGAGAAGGCCGACAAAGGCTTCGCCGACCGCTATCTCGATATGCTCGCGGCTGGCGGCACCAAGCACCACACGGAGCTGCTCAAGCCGTTCGGCCTCGACGCCACCGACCCCAAATTCTGGTCCATGGGGCTCAAGGTCGTCGAAGGCCTGATCGGCGAGCTCGAGGCGATGGACGCCTGAGGCTGAACCTCTTCTTCGCTTCAAAGTTGTAGAGTATGCTTCCCGCGCCTACTCTTGCCACAGGAGGGGTGCATGGCGCGGGACGACACCACGGCCGCCGAGGGCAGAAAAGCCGACCAAGACAAGCATCCGGGAACAGTCCACTTCGCCACCGTGCTCGAACGCGAGCACGAGACGATCAATGCGCGCCGCGAAGAAAAAAGCAGATCCGATATCCAGCCGGAATTCGATGGGACGAGCAGCCAAGATCCTGTTTACGACACAATAGGGCTCGCTTTGTCGGGCGGAGGGATTCGCTCCGCTGCGTTCTGTCTTGGCGCCCTGCAAGCCCTTGAGAGCGCCGGCGCGCTCACCCAGGTGGACTACCTCTCCACGGTATCGGGGGGCGGCTATATCGGTGCCTGCTGGTCGGGATTTACCGCCCATGAGGACAAGGAGGGCTTGCCGTTTCCCAGCGAGTTGAAGGCGGAAGAGCCTGCTCCACTGCGGCACATCAGGGATCACTCCAACTACCTCATCCCCCGAGGCCTGTGGGACGTGTTGCTCAGCTCAGCCATCTATCTCAGGGGCATCGCCGCCAACGTCTTGTTGGTCTTGCCTTGGCTCCTGCTGGCCGCGGCGATCACGATTGCGCTTTATCCAATACTGGATCTTGCGAGAGTTAGTGAGCATAGGTTCCTCCCGATCACTGTGTCGATTGCCTTGGTGCTGGGCCTGTTTCTCGCCGTCTGGGCGCTGTTCAAATCGGCCCGGGCAAAGAAAAATCGTCCCGAGATTCCCGGAATTGCCGGAATCGTGTTCGGATTTTATGTGGTGGTCCTCGCCATTACGGCCTTCGCCGAGCTGCAGCCCCACATTCTGAACTATCTCGTGACCGAGCACGCGGCAGCGGTCAAAGGCGTGCCTGGGGCGTCGTTGATGGCGTTCACTGCGGGGCTCGCAACGATTGCCGGCCTGTTTGGCAACAAGCTCACTTGGATCGTCAACCAGGTAACGAAAGACTCGTCACTCTGGGCGAAGGCAAAGGCCGTTCTCATCAAAGCGACCTTGTTCCTGGCCGCCTTGGCGCTCCCCATAATTCTTTGGCTGATCTACCTGCAGCTTTCTGTTTGGGGCATAGCAACGGACAGCGCAGGGCAGCCTGCCCCTTCAGTGCCCAGTTGGATCCAGACCTTGGCGGGATGGACGCTTGCGGGAAAGACTTATCTCGCCGGCCTGATGTCTTACCTTGTCAAACCGACCAGTGGGCTCGGTAAGCTGTTGTCGCATCTGGTGACCGATTCGGCCGTCGGTCTGCTTTATTTTGTCATGTTCTTTTTGCTCGTCTTTGCCTCTTTTGTATTGGGGCCAAACGCGAATTCGCTGCATCGGCTCTACCGCGACCGCCTCAGCAACGCATTTCTATTTAGGCGGAAGCTGCCCAAGGACGGCGGACCCGACCCAGTGGCAGCAATCTCCTATTTGCACCTCAGCCGTCTCAGTCACAGGTTCTCGCCCTATCACCTCATCAACTCTGCGCTGAACATTCAAAAATCGCGGCATGCTAACCAGCGCGGCAGGGACGCCGATTTTTTCCTGTTCAGCGCCAATTATGTCGGCAGCGACAGCACGGGTTATATCGAGACCGAAGTCATCGAGCGAGAGGTGACGGCCTTGGACCTTGGAACGGCCATGGCCATTTCCGGCGCGGCGGCTGCTTCGAACATGGGCGCAAATTTAAGACGATGGGCAATCACGCTCGCCCTTTTGAATGTGCGCTTGGGTTTTTGGTTTCCCAATCCAAAATTTGTCAAAAGGCATTCACCGAAGCTCGCCGCCCTTCGCGTCACCAACCTGTACTTGCTGTCGGAAATGTTCGGCTTTCTGCAAGAGAACCGACCCTTCCTCTATCTGACCGACGGCGGCCATATCGAGAATCTGGGGCTCTATCAGCTGCTACGTCGCCGCTGCAAATTGATCATCGTCATCGATGCAGAGGCCGATCCGAAGATGGCGTTCAACTCTTTCATCAAGGCCGAGCGCTATGCGCGGATCGATTTAGGGACCCGTATCGAATTGCCTTGGTACAAGATTCGCGACGCGACGCTACAGGTCAATCGCGCGATCGCAGAGAAGGGCGATTCTGGCGACCTCATTTCCTGCGCCGGGCCGCATTGTGCGCTTGGCACGATATACTATCCGGAGGGAGAAGGGGTCCTGCTCTACATCAAGTCGTCGTTGAGCGGCGACGAAAGCGATTACGTCATCAACTACAAAGCTCGCTACGCAACCTTTCCGCACGAGACGACCGGGGACCAGTTCTTCAGCGAGGAACAGTTCGAGGCCTATCGGAATTTGGGCTTTCATGCCACTCAGGGCTTCTTCTCCGCCCGCGACACGGTCGCCGTTACGACGCCACCAGCTGCCCCGGAGGCAGCGGACCATCCCGGCAAGGCGCCGAGGCCGGAGAGCAAAGATTTCAGGGCCCGCGTGCAAGAGCTTCTTGAGTCTCATCCGCCCGAGGAGACCCTCCGAAGCATTGGGCGGCGCTGAGTTCTCACCGCACTGAGATTTCCCTTTCCCCGTTCCAAGGACGAGCAAGGGGTTTCACTCGAACGACGATTCCGTGACGAGAGGTCGGCGCTCGATGTGAATTGAGCGCATGATTGACGAGTTCGAGGCCATGGATAGGGCGTCCTCGTCGCTGCTCGATCGGCCCCGACGCCTGTTGTACAAACAGGCAAACGATATTATACATTACGTATAACGACGGAGTGGCCGCCCATGAAGATCGAGATCAAGCGAATCGGGAATTCTGAAGGGCTGATTTTGCCGAGGGAGTTGATGCGCCGGCTCGATCTCAAGCACGGCCAGCAATTGCACATCACGGAACTGCCTGGCGGCGGGTTCCAGGCGCTGCCCTACGATCCCGATTTCGAAAAGACGATGGAGATCGTCGAGGAGATCATCGACGAATATCGCGACACGCTGGCTGCGCTCGCGAAGTGACCGAGCCGAAGTGGTTTACCTACGAACAGGCGGTGGCCGCGCACAGCCTCCAGCTTCGCCGCTATGGCGGAGCGCCAGGTCTGTGCGATGAAGGCTTGTTGCGCTCGGCTTTGGAGCGGCCTTGCAACAAGTGGCACTACGAGCGTGCTGAGCTTCCCGAACTTGCCGCCGCGTATGCTTTTGGATTGATCAAGAACCACGCTTTCGTCGACGGCAACAAGCGGATCGCGTTCATCAGCATGGTCGTGTTTCTTCGTCGGAACGGGATTGCATTCAAGCCTGATCAAGCACAGTCCACGGCGATCATTCTCGCAGTTGCCGCGGGCGAAGTGAGCGAGCAAAGTCTCGCGCGCTGGATTCGGGACAACTGGCCGCCGTCGTAATGCGTGCCGCTCAGTGGCTGGCGAAGGTTTCGGTGGCGCCGTCCTTCTTGATCAGGAGCACGTCGTAAGGCTCGAACTCGGCGCCCTGCTCCATGCCGGGAGAGCCGACCGGCATGCCAGGGACGGCGAGACCGATCGCATCGGGGCGCTCGGCGACGAGGCGCTTGATATCGGTCCCCGGCACGTGGCCCTCGATGACATAGCCGTCGATCTTGGCGGTGTGGCAGGAGGCGAGCTTGTCGCCGATGCCGGCTTGCCGCTTCAGCGCCGCGAGCGTGCTTGCATCGGCCGCGTTCACCTTCACGGTAAAGCCGTTGGCCTCAAGATGCTTGATCCAGGCGCCGCAGCATTCGCAGGTCGCCGATTTCCAGACCTCGATCGATGGGGCTGTATCGGTGGCGCTGGCGGGCGTCAGCCCAAGGATCACGAGCGAGAACACGAGCAGGATTCGCAGCGTCATTGCATGGTCCTCCTGCCGCCAGCATGGACGTGCTAAGACGCCTCAGCAATTGACAATTTCGTCAATGGCGGACAACGCGCCAACCCTGGCAATTTCCGTCGTCCGCCTTACCTTTGGGTGCAATGGCTTCCGATAAAGAACGCAATCGCCTGACCGCCCGCGTGCAGCGCTACGGGCGCGTCGGCGCCAATGTCGGTGGCGTGGCAGCCCGGATCGCTGGCGCGAGGCTGCTCGGATTCGATCCAGACCGCGACCGGGAGGCCTCGGCTCTTGCCTCGGCGCTTGGCGGCCTGAAAGGCCCGATCATGAAGGTGGCGCAGCTGCTCGCCACCATCCCCGAGGCGCTTCCTGCCGAGTACGCCGCCGAGCTCGGTCAGCTGCAGAGCCAGGCGCCGCCGATGGGCTGGCCCTTCGTGCGCCGGCGCATGGCGGCTGAGCTCGGGCCCGATTGGGAGAGCCGCTTTGCGAGCTTCGAACGTGAAGCCGCGGCGTCGGCCTCGCTCGGCCAGGTGCATCGGGCGTGCGCCCATGACGGGCGGTCCTTGGCCGCCAAGCTGCAATATCCCGACATGCAGTCGGCCGTCGAAGCGGATCTGAAGCAGCTCGCTTTGTTGTTCACCATCCATCGGCAGCTCAGGCCCGCGATCGAGACCTCCGAGATGAAAGAGGAGATCGCGGCCCGTTTGCGCGAAGAGCTCGACTACGATCTCGAAGCGGGCCACATGCGCTTGTACCGGCTGATCTTCGAAGACGACTTGCTCATTCGCGTGCCTGAGGTCCTGCCCGAGCTTTCCACGCAGAGGCTGCTCACCATGACCTGGCTCGAGGGGCGCCGTCTCCTCGACTACACCGACAGGCCGCTCGACGAGCGCAACCAAATCGCCCGGGCCATGTTCCGCGCCTGGTGGTACCCGTTCAGCCATTACGGCGTGATCCACGGCGACCCGCATCTCGGTAACTACACGGTGTTTGAAGACGGAGAGGGCAAGGCCGCAGGCATCAACCTGCTCGACTATGGCTGCATGCGCACCTTCGCGCCGAAATTCATTCAAGGGGTGATCGATCTTTATCGCGGGCTTTTGACCGGCGACCGCGCGCTTGTGGTGCACGCCTACGAGACCTGGGGCTTCGCCGGGCTCTCCAACGAGCTGATCGACATCCTCAACATCTGGGCGAACTTCATCTATGGGCCCATGCTCGATGACCGCGTGCGCACCATCGCCGAGGACCGAAATATCGGCATGTATGGGCGGCGCGAGGCCTTCAAGGTGCATCAGGGTTTGCGCGACAAGGGGCCGGTCAGGGTGCCGCGCGAGTTCGTGTTCATGGACCGCGCGGCGATCGGGCTCGGCGGGGTATTCCTGCACCTCAATGCCGAGCTGAACTTCCATCGCCTGTTCGACGACACCATCGCCGGCGTCGACCTTGACGACGTGGCGCGGCAACAGAGGCAAGCCTTCATGGCGTCCGGCGTGCCGCTGCCCGAGGGAACGAGCTAGGGGGAGGGGCCTTCATTACGAGCATTGCAGAAATATGCGTCTATGGAGTCAAGCGCAAACCGGGTCGGCCCCAGAACCCCCGGATTGCCCGGTCGACCGGCTTTGTGCTATCTCGCGCCAGCAGAACAGGGGCATTGAAAGCACAAGGGGAGTGGAATGCATATCGATCCAGCCGAATGCAATCCGGCGATGGACTACGCCGAGCATCAGAAGACCTACAAACTGTTCCTCAAACTCGCGCTCTGCACGATCGTCGGCGTTGCCGTCCTCATGGCGCTTATGGCCGTGTTCGTGGTCTAACCGGGCTCAGACCTCCCCGCCTTGAGGGTGGCGCGATCCCGCCGCCAGCCATTCGACTTGGGACCTTACGCGCAAGCGCTTGAAGCACCGGCGGCGAGCCCGCTGACGGAGTCACGATGATCATCATTGGCGTGCCCGCCGAAAGCGCCGACGAGCCGCGCATCGGGCTCAGTCCCGAAACCGCGAAGAAGTTCGTCAAGCTTGGGGCGAAGGTGCTGATCAGCTCGGGCGCCGGGCTTCGCTCACATTTCCCCGACCAGGAGTACAAGGACGCCGGCGCCGAGATCGTCGCGACCGATGCCGACGCGGTCAAGGACGCCGATATCGTGCTCACCGTGCGGCGGCCGCCGCTCCCGCTGGTCAAAGCCATGAAACAAGGCGCCATGCTGGTCGCCATGCTCGATCCTTATTCGGACGAAGACGGCTTGCAGGCGCTTGCCAAGACCGGCGCCTCGCTGTTCGCCATGGAATTGATGCCGCGTATCAGCCGGGCGCAGAGCATGGACGTGCTGTCGAGCCAGGCCAATCTTGCCGGCTACAAGGCCGTGGTCGATGCCGCGGCCCTCTTCGAGCGGGCACTGCCGATGATGATGACCGCGGCCGGCACCGTGCCTGCGGCGCGCGTGTTTGTCATGGGCGTGGGCGTGGCGGGGCTCCAGGCCATCGCCACGGCCCGGCGGCTCGGCGCCATCGTCACCGCGACCGATGTGCGCCCTGCGGTCAAGGAGCAAGTGGCCTCGCTCGGCGCCAAATTCATCGCGGTCGAGGATGAGGAGTTCAAGCAGGCAGAGACCGCTGCCGGCTACGCCAAGGAGATGTCCGACGAATACAAGAAGAAGCAGGCGGCGCTCGTGGCCGAGCACGTCAAGACGCAAGACATCGTCATCACCACGGCGCTGATCCCCGGGCGCCCGGCGCCGAAGCTCCTCTCCAAGGCCATGATCGAAAGCATGCGCCCAGGCTCAATCATCGTCGATCTTGCCGTTGAGCGCGGCGGCAATGCCGAGCTCGCCAAGGCTGGAGAAGTGGTTGAGCACAATGGCGTGCGCATCATGGGCAAGCCCAATCTTCCAGGCGCCATCCCGGTGAATGCGTCGAGCCTCTATGCCCGCAACCTGGTCGCCTTCATCGAGCCGATGATCGACAAGAAAACCGGGGCGCTTGCCGTCAATTGGGACGACGAGCTGGTCAAGGGCACGCTGATCGCCAAGGACGGCGCCATCGTGAACGCAATGATTGCCGGGCGGGCCGGCGCTGCGGCGACGCCGACCGGAAAACCCGCCAAGCCCAAACCGACTTCAAGACCCAAGACGAACGGCAACGGAGCCGCCGAGGCGAAACCGAGAGGAGGCAAGTCATGAGGTTGCGGAGCTTGGCGACCAGCCTTGTCAGTTTGGCGGTCTTCGTCTTCTTGCTGACGCTGCCGGCGACGGAAGCCTTGGCCAAGGAGGGCGCCGAAGGCGGCCACAGCTTCATCTCATTCTTCTCGATTTTCGTGCTGGCGATCTTCGTCGGCTATTACGTGGTGTGGAGCGTGACGCCGGCGCTGCATACGCCTTTGATGAGCGTGACCAACGCCATCTCATCGGTGATCGTGGTCGGAGCGCTGCTCGCGGTCAGCGTCGAGGCGGTGGGTGGAGTTTCCGCGCAAGGCTGGACGGCGAAGCTGTTGGGCTTCGCCGCGCTTATCATGGCCAGCGTCAATATTTTCGGCGGCTTCCTCGTCACCCAGCGCATGCTCGGCATGTACCAGAAGAAAAAGAAATGAGTGTCTCGATGGTCTTGCCGCAAGCGCTGTTGAACCGGGCCGGCGTTGCAACTGGCTCTCCCCTCCACCCTTGTGGGGGAGGGATAGGGAGGGGGGTTCGAAAACGGACTCGCTGCATACCCCCCTCCGCGCACTCAAGTGAGCGCGCGTGCTCCCCCACAAGGGGGGAGCGGGGGGCTCGCTGATGCCGTCGGATCTCGTGGCGCTGCTCTATCTCGTCGCCGGCGTCCTGTTCATCCTGGCTCTGCGCGGGCTGTCGTCGCCCGAGACCTCGCGCCGCGGCAATTATCTCGGCATGACCGGCATGGCGATTGCGGTCGCCACAACGCTTGCCGTGGCGCGCCCATCGGATCCCATGACCTGGGGCATGATCTTGGGCGGCATCGCCATCGGCGGCGGCGTCGGCGCGTTTATCGCGCGGCGCATCCCGATGACGGCGATGCCGGAGCTGGTCGCCGCCTTTCACTCGCTGGTCGGCATGGCGGCGGTGCTGGTTGCCGCCGCGGCCTTCTACGC
Organism: Methyloceanibacter sp.; assembly: GCF_050728395.1. GTDB lineage: Bacteria > Pseudomonadota > Alphaproteobacteria > Rhizobiales > Methyloligellaceae > Methyloceanibacter. Next base: position 23,269 of record NZ_JBOHJB010000015.1, on the reverse strand, counting down.
GCCCGAGGCCTTCGGCATCGGCACCCCCGGCGACATCCACAAAGCAAGCCTGATCGAGATGTCGTTGGGAGCTGCCATCGGCGCCATCACCTTCTCAGGCTCGGTGATCGCCTTCCTCAAGCTTTCGGGGCGCATGTCGGGCAAGCCGATCCTGTTGCCGGCGCGCCATGCCATCAACATCGCGCTCGCGCTTCTGCTCGTGTTCTGCATCGTGATGTTCTACCGCGAGCAGACGGCCTTCTATTTCTGGGCGATCGCGCTCCTGTCCTACCTGCTCGGGGTGCTGATCATCGTTCCGATCGGCGGTGCCGACATGCCGGTGGTCATCTCCATGCTCAACTCCTATTCGGGGTGGGCGGCAGCGGGCATCGGCTTCACTCTCGGCAACACCGCGCTGATCGTGACCGGCGCGCTGGTCGGCTCGTCCGGCGCCATCCTCTCCTACATCATGTGCAAGGGGATGAACCGCTCCTTCCTCAACGTGATCCTCGGTGGGTTTGGCGGCGAGGTGGCGGGGCCTACGGCGGGCGCAGAGCAGAGGCCGGTCAAGCTCGGCTCGGCCGAGGATGCCGCCTATCTCATGAAGAATGCGAGCAAGGTGATCATCGTGCCCGGCTACGGCATGGCCGTGGCGCAGGCACAGCATGCCTTGCGCGAGATGGCCGACAAGCTGAAGGCGGCCGGCGTCGAGGTGAAATATGCCATCCATCCGGTGGCGGGCCGCATGCCGGGGCACATGAACGTGCTGCTCGCCGAAGCCAACGTGCCCTATGACGAGGTGTTCGAGCTCGAGGACATCAACAGCGAATTTGCGCAAACCGACGTGGCTTACGTGATCGGCGCCAACGACGTGACCAATCCGGCCGCAGAGGACGATCCTTCATCGCCGATCTACGGCATGCCGGTCTTGCAGGTGTGGAAGGCCGGCACCGTCATCTTCAACAAGCGGTCGCTGGCGAGCGGCTATGCCGGCATCGACAACCCGCTGTTCTACCGCGACAACACCATGATGGCGCTCGGCGACGCGAAAAAGATGACCGAGGAGATCGCCAAGGCGCTGTAGGGCCGCTCAGGCTTCCCGGCAAAAACGGCCGAACTCCTTAACCTATTTGATTTATTCCCTTTTTTGCCGGATTGAGGTCACGCCATGGCCGTATTGACCGTGTGTTTGACCCCCGGTTCAAGGGGCTTCCCCCCATCGCCAGCACGAGGCTACGAGCACATTTTGCGTGGACTAAGTGACAAATCGCACAGGCTCTTTCAGGCCTGCGCAGCTAAGACGAGGCGCGACCGGCAAGACTTAGCCGGTCTGGCGGCTCGACCCGACGGCTTGGCGTTCTGACTCCATCGAAAATTGGGGATGACGCGGCTCACCGGCGTGGGTGATGAGCCGTTGTCATCGTATTGCTGAACGCCATGTTCAAGTTCGGTTCAGAGAGGAAACCATAAAAAGAGCATGACTCTTGCAGGAATTAATGGAAAGGCTTTGATCGCGCCATGTTGAATCTCTTGCTCTCACTTCTCGGGACCTACGCGCTGATATGTTTCGGCGCCTGGGTGCTGCATCGCTACTTTCTGTACATGCCCGACAAGAAGCGCTACGCGCCCAAGGATGTTGGCCTCGCCGAGGTGGAAGAGATCACCTTCGAGGGCAGAGGCGGCGTCAAGCTGATCGCCTGGTATCTGCCGGCGCGGCGCGGCAAGCCCACGCTGCTTTATTTCACCGGCCAAAGCGGTTCGACCGCCAATCGTGCCCGCAAAATCGAGGCGATCGCGGCGAGCGGCTATGGCGTGTTCATGCTCAACTACCGCCGCTTCGGCGGTTCCGGCGGCTGGCCGACCGAGGCCAACAATATCGCTGATGCCGTCGCAGCCCACGCCTATCTGGAAGAGGAGCTTGGCGTTTCACCCCGCAATATCGTGGCATATGGTGAATCGCTCGGCACCGGCGTCGCCACCCGGCTTGCTCTGCTGCGCCCGGTGAAGGCCCTGGTGCTGGAAGCGCCCTTCACCTCGGTGGTCGATGTCGGCCGCCAAGTCTGGTGGTTCCTGCCGCTTCGCCTGGTGATGACCGATCAGTACCGCACCATCGACCGCATCGGCTCGGTCAAGGTGCCGCTGCTCATCGTGCATGGCGCCCGCGACAGCATGATCCCGGTGGCGCAGGCACGCCAGGTCTATGCTGCGGCCAACGAGCCAAAGACGCTGGCCATTCTCCGTCGCGGCGATCACAACGATCTGTTCGACCACGGCGCCTGGGGGAAGGTCACGGCGTTTCTCGACACGCGCGAGCCGGTTCTGCGCCCTGCGGTCGTCCGGCCGGTCTATGTCGAGCAGGTGGCGTTGGCCTCGTAGCCCAGACCTAAGACCACAATCGATACGTCATGGCCGGGCGCAGTCCCGGCCATTCACGTCTTGTCATTCCCGCGGAGGCGGGAATCCAGTAGCCCCTGCGATCATCGTGAAAGTGCGGTGATTACTGGATTGCCCGGTCAAGCCGGGCAATGACATTCCATTTATTGAAATGCAGAGCGCCTTAGCGCGGAGCGCGGGTGGGCGTGCGCGGCCTTGCCGAAACGAGGCCCTCGCGCTGAGCCTTCTTGCGGGCGAGCTTGCGGGCCCGGCGGATGGCCTCGGCCTTCTCGCGAGCGCGCTTCTCGGACGGCTTTTCGTAGTAGTTGCGGAGCTTCATCTCGCGGAAGATGCCTTCGCGCTGCATCTTTTTCTTCAGCGCCCTGAGGGCCTGATCCACATTGTTATCGCGAACGACGACCTGCACGCGCGTCACTCTCCGTTTCAGAGGGTTGAGGAAATTTGGGACTGGCAAAAGCCAACCCTGGCCGGAACCAAAGGTTCCGAATCCACGACTGCTCTAACAAAAGAGCCGCCGATTGTCCAGCGATGCCGTGTCATGAACTCTTGGGCAATAACCTGGTGAAGTGGCCCATCTTGCGGCCTGGCCTCGCCGCGGCCTTGCCGTAGAGATGCACCGCCACGCCCTCCTCGCACGCCAACTCGCGCCAGCGCTCGACGTCGGCGCCGATCAGATTGGTCATCACCGCATCGCTGTGGCGCGCGGTTTCGCCGAGCGGCCAGCCGGCTATCGCCCTGATATGGTTCTCGAATTGGCTCACGAGGCAGGCGTCGATGGTCCAATGGCCTGAATTGTGCACCCTCGGCGCGATCTCATTGACGAGAAGGCGGGAGGCTTCGCCCCGAGGAGCTTCACCCTCGCGCTGAAACATCTCCACGCACAAGACGCCGACATGGCCAAGCGCTTCGGCGACGGTTCCGGCGATGCGCCGTGCCTCGAGGACGCAACCGGCGTCGATGCGGGCCGGAACGCGGCTGACGGCAAGGATGCCGTTCTGGTGCACGTTCTCGACCGGATCGTAGAATTTGAGCGCGCCGTCCTGCCCGCGCACCACGAGGACGGAAATCTCACGCTCGAAGGCGACCAGGCGTTCGATGAGGGCGGGTTGCCCGCGCAGCTCCGTCAGAGCCGCCAAGGCTTCCGCCTCGTTGCGGACGAGCGCCTGCCCCTTGCCGTCATAGCCGAAGCGCCGCGTCTTCAGGATCGCCGGCAGCCGCACATGCGCCAATGCATCGCGCAGGCTCTGCTCGTCATGCACGTCGGCATAGTCGGCGACCGGGATGCCGAGGGCGCGCATGAAGTCCTTCTCCACGAGCCGGTCCTGGGCCACGGCGAAGGCTTTGGCGGGGGGATGGACCGGCGCCTTGTTCCCAGCGATCTCAAGCGCGCGGGCCGGCACGTTCTCGAACTCGCAGGTGACCACGTCGACGCTCGAGGCAAAGGCGCCGAGCGATGCCTCGTCGGCGAACGATCCGACCGTCGAGAACGCCGACACGTCGAAGGCCGGCACATCAGGCTCATCGGAATAGATGTGGCTCTTGAGCCCAAGCCGCGCCGCGGCGAGCGCCAGCATGCGGCCGAGCTGGCCGCCGCCCAGGATACCGATGATGCTTCCCGGAGAGAGGGCTTCAGGCATTATCCTCAGGCGCCTCGGCTACGCCGTCGGTTTGTGCCGCGCGCCAGGCCATGACCCGGGTGGCGAGCGCATGATCGGAGAGGGCGAGAATCTGCGCCGCCAGCAGGCCGGCATTGGCGGCGCCGGCCGCGCCGATGGCGAGCGTCCCCACCGGAACGCCGGCAGGCATCTGGGCGATGGAGAGCAGGCTGTCGAGGCCCTTGAGCGACCGGCTCTCGATCGGCACGCCAAGCACGGGCAGCTCGGTCATCGAGGCGGTCATGCCTGGCAGGTGGGCAGCGCCTCCGGCCCCGGCAATGATCACCTTCAACCCCCGTTCCCGCGCGCTCGTGGCGTAATCATAGAGGCGCTTTGGGGTACGATGGGCCGAGACGATGCGGGTTTCGTAGGGCACGCGCAGCGCGTCGAGCACGGCGGCCGCGGCCTTCAGGGTCGGCCAGTCGGATTTGCTGCCCATGATGATGCCGACGCCGGGCTTCTCATCGCTCATGTCAGGCTCATGTCTTGGGAGGGTGCCTAGGCTGCGCGAAAAGCGGGGGATTTATAGGGTTGCGTGGGACTTGGCAAGGAGATTGGACCTGGAGCGGCGGCCGCTGTTGCCTCACAATAGCTGGCGATAAGCCGGCTGAAATCGGCATTTCCGGGGGGAAACAGCGCATGATGAAGCTCTTTCTATTGGTCGCCGCGGCGATCCTCGTTCCCGTGGCGCTCAGCTACGGCGTCGATCCGGCCGTCATACTTCCGAAGTTCATGAACATCACGGTCGAGGGGGTCGACCAAACCCACATCTTTCGTGCCCTGATGTGCCTCTATCTCGGCATGTCCACCTTCTGCGTCATCGCCGCGTTCACGCCGTCCTGGCGGCATGTCGCGGTGATCTGGGCGGTGTTCTTCGCCTTTTCGCTCGCGATCGGGCGGATTCTCAGTATCGTCGTTGACGGCATGCCGAGCCGCATATTGCTGCTCTATCTCGCCGTTGAGCTTGCGATCGGTATTTGGGGTCTCGCGGTGCTCTCCCGTGAGCGGCGGAAAGCTCGAAGCTAGGCGATGATGTCGGGCAGAAGCTGGTCCTCGATGCGGGCGATCTCGTCCTTGAGGAACAGTTTTTTCTTTTTCAACCGCTTGAGCTGAAGCTGATCGGCGCGGCCCGATTCCTCCAACGCGTTGATGGCGCTGTCGAGATCGCGGTGCTCTTGCTTGAGCTTGAGCAACGTCGCCCGGAGCTCGCGAATCTCCTCGCTCTCCATGGACGCCCCAGCTCCTCGTTGTGCCTTGAGGGGACCGGCAAAGTATCACGGCGAATCCCAGACCGCGCAAGGCTTGTAGCATGGGGTTGCGCGGGTTGGCGCACGGGCCCGAAGTGGGCCGGAGCGACGCCCTGACACGGGCGTGGACATTAGACAAATCGTCTCCGATTTGTCACAATAACCAGCCCTGGACCAACTGAGTCGGAGGTCTGAATATGGCGCTCGACGCACATCTCGTGGAGTTGTCTGAAAAGCATCGTCAACTGGATCGGAAAATCGAGGAAGAGATGAGCCGGCCGACGGCCGACGATCTCAAGATCACTGAGCTGAAACGCCAAAAGCTGCGTCTCAAGGATGAAATCGAGCGGCTCAAGCATCAGATGAGCCATTAGGGCGGGAACAAGCCCCGCCTAACGAGGGACTCGAAGTAGCAAGCAATCACGTGGCGATCTCCCGCGCATGCGCCTGCGCGGAGAGCGCCCATTTTTGCGGGTAGGCGAGCGCCGATTTGACCAAGGTCAATGAGCCCGCCGCGGGAACACCTCATCATTGAACATCAATGGAGAGGATTCGGGCGGTGCCGGCACGGAGCATCGGCGAAGCAGCGTGGAGCGTGGTCAAGACGGGGCTCACGGCGAGCGTGGCTCTTCTCGTCGCGACCCTCTCCGCCAATGCCGCCGAGAAGACCCTCATCGACAAGGGCGAAGTGCTGGTCAGGGAGAACTGCTCGCGCTGCCACGCGATCGGCAAGGAGGGCGACAGCCCTCACAAGGAAGCGCCGCCCTTCCGCACCCTGGCCAAGAACTATCCGATCGAGGACCTCGCCGAATCGCTTGCCGAAGGGATCGTCTCAGGGCACCCCGACATGCCGATCTTCGTGTTCGGTCCGCACGACGTCGAGGCGCTCATCGAATATCTGCAGAGCATCCAGGCGCAATAGGGTCAGCGCCCTTTCTCGGCCTTGGCGGCAAGCGCGACCGCGTGCGCCCGCCGCGCCCAAGCCACAAGCTCGTCGGGGTCGTCGAGGAGCCGTTCCGGAACCTCCCAATAGGACAACGCGACCGGGCCGCGGCCTTTCGGGCGATAGGTGAAAGGGCCTTTCCCTTCGGCGGCGAAGGCACGCGCCGAAACCTCGTCGGCTTTGAGATAGAGGGTGTCCTCTGCGAGGATGGCGAACATCACCCCGTCGGCATAGACGCCGGCGCCGCCGAACATGCGGCGGATGCTGACCGGCCCGAAATCCGCAAGCAGATCCTGAATGAAAGTCTTGTAGGCGGGGCTGACCGGCATGGGACAAGACTGATCTGATGCGCCAGAACTTAAAATCCAAACGGTGTAATCCTATTTGAATGTACCCCCAATCTCGCCGCAGCACCCGAATTGGCAGCGGGACGAAGTCAAATAGCCAACCAAACAAGCTGGTCTCCTCAAAGGGGCCGGCGGAGTTCGCCAGATCTCAACAATGACGTCGATAGTTAGAAGCCCGGGAATAACTCCCTCAGAGCGATACTTGGCCAACTTGGCCGACCGCACTTTCCTAAATTTGTGGTGCTATCCCAATGTGTTCATCGATAAGCGAACTGGTGCGCGTGGCGATGGGAAAGAGCTATGCGATCTGCTGGTTGTTTGTGGTGACCACGTCTTGGTCTTCAGCGACAAGACTGTTGCTTGGCCCAAGATCGACGATGTCGGTTTGGCTTGGCGGCGGTGGTTCAAACGTGCCGTGCTGAAGTCGGCGCAGCAGGTTCAGGGCGCTGCTAGGTGGATTGACCAGTTCCCAGACAGGATCTTCCTTGATCGGCGATGCACGCAACTACTTCCATTGCAATTACCGCCGAGGAACAGGCGCAAATTTCACGGAGTCGTTGTAGCCCTTGGCGCTGGACGGGCTTGCCAAGAATTCTTTGGCGGGGGTTCCGGCAGCTTGATGATCTGTCCTGATCTGAAGGCTGACGATCATCTAAGAGAGGCCGGATTTATTCCCTTCGCTATCGGAGATATCTCTCCCGCCTCCTCGTTCGTGCACGTCTTCGACGATGCAACGTTCGATGTTGTGATGCGCGAACTGGATACCGTCGCGGATTTCACGGACTACCTCACAAAGAAGGAGGCGCTAGTTAGGTCGGGTCACCTTGTTGCTGCTGATGGTGAGGAAGATCTTTTGGCGTACTACATGACGCATGTGAATTCAGAAGGGGAACACGCCTTCACCCGACCCGACGGCGCTGCGCTAAGGAATAATGACTCTATAGTGATCTCCACGTGCTACTCGGACCTACGAGCACATCCGCAATACATCGCGAAAAGGAAGGCGGATGAACCATCATATGTCTGGGACCGTCTGATTGAGGCCTTTACCAATCATATGTTGGCGGGGACAACCATCGTTCCGGATGGTGCGCCCTTTGATATACGTCAGCACGAACAAGCTATCCGCCATATGGCACTTGTACCCCGCTACCTCCGAAGGCCATACGGGGATGGAATACTCGACGTACTCCAAAAAGGGACGAACGCCGTCAGATACACAAGGGCGTTCATCCCTCCGCCAACGAGCGCCCGCCCTGAGACGGGCTTCTTTTTTATGACGTTGTCGTTGCCGAAGACCGAGCTGGATGGAGGCTACGAGCAATATCGGCTCGGTCGTCGGACCATGCTCGAAGCCTATGCATTCACGTTCTTGGAGCGGTATCGGCATTTGGAGCGGGTGGTTGGAATAGCGACCGAACCGGCCCCAAGACCGGGCTCAAGGACTGGTTCTTCTGAAGATTTGATTGTTGCTGAGGTTTCAGAATGGACTGATGAATTCCTGGAAAGCTTGAGACAGCAACAAGAGGAATTTTTGATTGTCCGCGAGGGAAACTTTGAAGAGTACGCAATTCGAGGCAAGGAATTTCCCGATATTGACCACGCCGGCGAAAGCACGTCCGCAAGTCGACCAAATAGACATAAGCGTAGAGCGATCAAGGCTAAAGCACGTAAGTCGAAAGGCTGTGAGCCACCCAGAATCTAGGCACTGGCTCCCACGGTGTTGCCATTTTGGCATGTCAATTAACGTCTGTTTCGGGCATTCCTGCTTAACTGGAGCGACCGAATCAAGGCTGGCCGGAGAGGCCGGCGCGGAGGTCTCGAGCATGCAAAATAGGCTGATCTTGACGCTGTGGCTGGTGGGCGCCGTGCTCTATGCCGGCAGCACAGTATTTCTCGCCCACGCAGTGTTGGGCGGCGGCTCGAGCGCCCCCGACAAGGCCAAGGCCGCCACAGTCGCCGCGGCAACCGACGCGAAATGCCTAAAGGACAGCGTCGCAGCAGCCGACGCCAAGCCCGCCAAGCCTTCGGCCGACCAGCAGAAGACCGCCGCCATCGAGCCGAAAAAGCCTGCGGCTGCGCCGAGCCCGGCGAAGCCCTCAGCTCCAGAGACCGCCAACAGCGATTCCGCCGCGCTCAATCCTGCGCCGAATTCCGAGCAGCGCTCGGCCGAAACCGATCAGCCGTCTGAAGACCAGCCAGAGCCGGACACATCCTCGCCCGACAGCGCGCCGATCCCTGACGGCGTGCAGCAGCAAGATGCCCTGGGTCCTGACGCCGGTGAGGGGCAGCACGAGGTGGACCAATGGGCCCATGTCGTCGCCGGCACCGCCGACATGCGGTCGGAGCCGTCGATGCAGGCGGCGCTGATCTATGCGCTTCCCTCAGGCTGGCAGGTGCGGGTGATCTCGCGCCAACCCGGCTGGGTGCAGGTGCAGGATGCCAATAGCGGCGCTGCGGGCTGGGTTGAATCCTCGGCCATCGCCGAAGGCCCTGGCGCGGGCCCTGGCGGGCGCCCGGGATACGGCGCCGATCAGCGCCCCTTCGATCCCTATAATCGCTATGCCGAGGAGGGGTATCCATACGGCCAGCCGCCACCGCCTTGGCGGAGACCAGGCGGCGAGTTCGGCAATTTCCTGCGCCGCGCGCTTGGCGGCTGGTAGTCGCTGCGGCCTTCCAGGATTTTTGTCATCGCCCGGCTCGACCGGGCGATCCAGTAGCCACCACCTTCGATAGCACTGCGAGACCAGCGAATACTGGATGCCCGCCTTCGCGGGCATGACAAGAAGACGTGTATGGCCGGGACCCTCGGGTCGTAGCCCGAGGGCAGGCTAAGCCCGGCCATGACGAATGTGGATTAGGTTGGGGAGGCCGTTGCCTTAAGCCGCTGGCGGGACAATGCCTGGCCGTGGCTCGCGGGTGTGATCATGATGGCCGGCGTCTTGATGCGCTGCATCGTGATGGCCGGCATCGCCTAGCCCATTGCCGTTCTGCCCATTCGCGGCATGGCCATTTCCCTGATGGCCGTTCGCGTGGTGGCCGGCCACGCGACGCTCGTGCTTAACGGCGGCGCGGATCGACTCGCTCTGGGTGTAGAGCTCCATGTGCTCGGCGTCTTCCTCGGTGACGGGAATGAGAGCCTCGTCCTGATAGAGCTTGGCGGCGGGATCAGCCTCGATCTTGCGCAGGATTCTCTTGAGATGCAGCCAGCGCCGCACGAGCTTGGCAGCCTTCGCCGCGGTCTCGGCGGCGTAGCCCGCGTAGAACGACAGCGGCGATTGAGCAGGGAATCCCGGGCGCCGGTCCTTGCGGTATTTGACGCGGAAAATGCCCCATTGCAGGGGGTGCAGATTCTCGATCTTCATCGCGCTCGAGAACCACATCAGCACCGGCATGAGCGAGCGGACGTTGATGCCGGTGGCGGCGGCGCGCCGCATGATCGTCTCCAGATGCTCGTCGGTATAGAAGATCTCCCAGGCCGTTCGGTAAGCATCTTGCCACTCTTCCTTGGTCATCTTGGCGTGAGCCGTGACCACGTGCTCGAGCTCGTATTTGTTCATGTCCGGGTCCATCCAGACATTCTTCTCGAACAGGATCTTGTGGTCCTCGGAGCCAGGCAGCGGCGTCAGCACGAAAAACTCGAGCGCGTCGAGCGGCAGCTCCTTCTTGATGATCTCGAGGTCGTGGCGGATCGACTCGGGCGTGTCGTTGGGGAAGCCGAGAATGTAGCCGGCGAAGGTCATGATGCCGACCCGCTTCCATTCGAGCAGCATCTTGCGGTACTCGGTGATCTTGTTCTGCCGCTTCTTGGCCGCGATCAAATTCGCCGGGTTGATGTTCTCCAGCCCGATGAATACGCGGGTGACGCCGGCGCGGCGCGATTTCTCGATGAAGTTCGGGATCTTGTGGCAAAGCGTGTCGACCTGGATCATGAAGCGGACGTCCATGCCGTCCTCTTCACGCAATTTGATGATGCGGTCGTAGATCGCTTCCCAATCCTTGTTGCGGGCGAAATTGTCGTCGGTGATGAAGAAGCGCTTCACCCCTTGCGCCCAGTTCATGCGCAGGATCTGCTCGATCGAATCGGGCGAGCGGTAGCGCGACTTGCGCCCTTGCACATTGATGATGGTGCAGAACGAGCATTGGAAGGGACAGCCGCGTCCAGCGTCGAAGCTCGTGACATTGCCGACCGTGCGCTTGACGAAATCGACGGGAAGGAACGGCGGCGAGGGCACGTCGCCGATGCCGGGCAGCTCCTTCTTCATATGGTTATAGAGCGGCTTGAGCTCGCCCTTGGCAGCGTCGAGGAACACCTCGTCGAAACCTTCCTCGGCCTCGCCGGCGAAGATCGAGATGCCGAGGTCCTGGGCGACCTTGATGTCTACTTGCGTCTCTTTCAGCATGGCAAGGCAGCCCGAGACGTGGAAGCCGCCGATCATCACCTGCACGCCTTTGGCGCGGAACGCTCGGGCCAGGTCAAGCGTCCGGGGAAACTCGTTCGACTGGACGCCGACAAAGCCCACCAGGCCGAGCCCGCCATGGCTCGCGATGCGCTCGGCGAGCCTGTCCGGCCGCACCCTGGCGTTGGTCTCATCGATGGCAATCACGTCGATGGGAAGGTCAGGGCCAAGAATGCCGCGCTCGGCGGCACCGCAGGCCAAGGCGTAGACGGCGGCGAGCGAGTTCGAGGGCATGGTCGAGCGGAGCCATTGCACGACATAGCCGTCGGCGTCGTAATGCGACGGCTTGATGAGGATCAGCTGAAACCGCTTATCCCGTGCGTTGCTCAGCATTTATCGGCCCCAGTTTGAGGGCGCCCAAATTTCGGGGTGAAGGGGTTAGCCCCCGCGATCCAGCCGGCCATTACGGCAGAGCCAAACTCCGCCAGCCTTGCCTTTGAAACCCCCGAAACCCGCGCAACCTGACGCAATTCCAGCGTCTTCGGCTCTCGCGCCCGCATGTCACGTCACGGGACTGAACCACATATTCGCTTAAGCGTCCAACTGATTAACGGCGCCCTAGTCCGCCGTTTTTGCCTAGATTGCGCTCCCTTGCGAGCCAGCTTCTTGGCCCTTGTCGAAGGCCATGATGTCCTTGGCAAGAAAGTAGTTGAGCATGGTGCGGATGGTGGCGATGACGGCGAGCTTTGAGATGTCGTCCCAGGTCGGCGCCACTGCCGTGCGCAAGATGTCGGCGGCAAGCGCAAATTCGAGCCCGAGCAGGATCCAGGTGGCGAATCGGAGCCAGATTTGGCGTCCTTCCAAGCCCGTCGCTTGGCCGTTGGCGATCGCCTTCAATAGGGCGGCCATGGCCTGCAACGCGCCGAAGGCGACGACGAACACCGCGCCGCACTCGATGGCGAGAGCCACGTAGCTCGCGATCAGATTGAAGTGCTGCTCGAGCGCCGTGTCCAAGCCCCCCCACTCCAGTATGGCGTCGACCCTGCCGCCACATTGTGAAACGCGTAGCCTAGGGCCCGCAAGGGAGAGCTATGGCTTGACCACAAGCAAAGCGAGGGCCGCCGTCGCAGGGAAGCGGCACGCGCCCGGTCAGCGATCCATGTCGACGTAATCCTCGAAGAACCGCGTTTCCGCGTATCGCTCAGAGGCGTAGGTGACCAGGATCGTTCCAGGCTCGAACTCGCTCAGCATCAGCCAGGTGCCTGGCCCGAGATGCACGGCGCCGGTCTCCGGGGTAAGGCGGTGCTCCTCGAGGCCGGCGGCGGTCCGCGCCGTGATCAGGCAGGAGCCTTGCGCGACGATGAGCAGCTCGTCGCAGGAGACGGCGTGTCCGGCGCGGGTCTTGCCGGTCGGCACATCGGAGATGATGAAGCTCCGCACCGGCACGAAGGGCAAGCCACCGTCAACCTCGACGATGCGCATGTTTCCGCGCGCGTCGGAGTGCTGCTGGATGTTCACGAATTTCAGGCCGCGGATCGCCATGCGCGACTAAAGCTCCTTGCCAACGCCAAGCGGCATTCTGCCATCGCCGAGGGCAAGAGTCTCCACCATGTATTGAAGGAAGCAGCTCGAAGAGCGCGCGGCAAGCCTTACGCCGTTTTCGCCATATCGCGCAGCTTGAACTTCTGGATCTTGCCGGTCGAGGTCTTGGGCAGCTCGGTGAACACCACCCGGCTCGGGCATTTGAAGCGGGCGAGCTTCTTCTTGCAGTAGTCGATGATCTCGGCCTCGGTGACCTCGGCTCCTGGCCGCTTCTCGATGAAGGCGCAAGGCGTCTCGCCCCATTTGGCGTCGGGCCTCGCCACCACGGCGGCGGCGGCGACGGCCGGGTGCTTGTAGAGAACGTCCTCGACCTCGATGGAGGAGATGTTCTCACCGCCGGAGATGATGATGTCCTTCGAGCGGTCTTTGAGCTGGATATAGCCGTCGGGGTGGAGCACGCCGAGATCGCCGGAATGGAACCAGCCTCCGGCGAAGGCTTCCTTGGTGGCGCGTCTGTTCTTGAGGTACCCCTTCATCACGATGTTGCCGCGGAACATGACTTCGCCGAGCGTCTCTCCGTCAGCCTCGACCTGTTGCATGGTTTGCGGGTCCATCACGTCGAGGCCTTCGAGCGCCACGTAGCGCACGCCTTGGCGCGCCCGCTTCGACAGGCGCTCCTCCGGCGGCAGCGTGTCCCATTCCTCGTGCCACTCATTGATGGTCGCAGGCCCATAGGTCTCGGTGAGCCCGTAGAGGTGAGTGAGCTCGAAGCCTGCTTCCGCCATGGCGCCGAGCACGGCTTCAGGCGGCGGGGCGGCGGCGTGGTTGAAGGCCACGCGATGATTGAAATTCCGCCGCTCCTCTTCGGTAGCGTTGAGCAGGGCGGACATGACGAAGGGCGCTCCGGAGAGATGCGTCACCTTGTGATCGGCGATCGCGTCGTACATCGGCTTCGCCCGCACGCTGCGCAGGCAGACATGGGTGCCGGCAATCATCGACAGCGACCAGGGAAAGCACCAGCCGTTGCAGTGGAACATCGGCAGCGTCCACAGATACACCGAATGCAGACCCATGCCGGTGGCGATGGTGTTGGCGTAGCACATCAGCGCCGCGCCGCGATGGTGGTAGACGACCCCTTTGGGATTGCCGGTGGTGCCGCTCGTATAATTGAGCGAGATGGCGTTCCACTCATCGCTCGGCATGTCCCAGGCATAGTCGGGATCGCCGCCGGCGATAAACTCCTCGTAGTCGAGGTCGCCAATGCGCATCCCCTCGACACCGCATTCAAGGTCGCGATAATTGACGACGATCGGCTGCACCTGCGTCTGCGCGAGCGCCGCCTTGATCGCCGGGGCAAACTCGGTGTCGATGATGAGAAGCTTGGCGTCGGCGTGATCGAGCATGAAGGCGATGACGGGGGGATCGAGCCGCGTGTTGATGGAATGCAGCACCGCGCCGGTCATGGGCACGCCGTAATGGGCCTCGAGCATGGCCGGGGTGTTGGCGAGCATCACAGAAACGGTGTCGTCCTTGCCGATGCCGCTTCCGGCCAGGGCCGAGGCCAGCCTACGGGAACGGGCGTAGAACTCGGCATAGGAATAGCGCCGCTTGCCGTGGATGATGGCCGGATGATCGGGGAACGCGCTGGCGGACCGCTCGAGAAACACAAGCGGGGTCAGCGGCTGGTAGTTGGCGGCGTTCTTGCCGAGATCGGTGTCGTAGGGGCTCGTCATGGCCCGCCTTGGGTACGTTTCCTTCCTGCACCCTAGCGAAGCTTGAGCCCTCCGATCAATTCCCCTCGTGGAGGAGGGGTGACAGATTCAGCGTCTGGAATAGTAGGCGAGGGTGACCGCAAAAGCCGCCCCAGCGAACACGACCAACGCCAGATAGAGAATTTCCCCAGTGCTCATGGCGCACCTCGTCATTGCCTCGGAGGTGCAAGAGTCGGGGATGGAGGGTGCCGGGGCTTTGATCCTGATCAAAACCCCGAGGCTGGCGAGGCAACGGATCGGCGCCTAGCCCTGCCTAGTCGCGCTTGAGGTCTTTCAGCTTGGCGAACACCGAATCGGCGTCGGGAACGTCTTCCTCCTCTTCCGGTGCGGCCATGGCTTCGCGCGCCTCTTGCGCAAGCGCAGTCGCCATCGACGGCTCAGGCTGTGGAGGTGGTGCCGCGGCAATGGTCTCCTCGGCCGGGATGAGGGTACCGGCCTTGGGAGGCTCGACGGCTTCGACCTCATGGCGCTCGCGGGCGAGTCTCGACGCCGCCTTCTTGACCTCGGCATCGAGGTCGATCTGCGAGCAGAGGCTGAGCGCCACCGGATCCTGGGCGACAAGGCTGACAGAATTCCAATGCGACCGCTCGCGGATGGCGATGATCGTCGGCTTGGTGGTGCCGACGAGGCGCATGATCTGGGAGTCCTTGAGCTCAGGGTGATTTTTCAGAAGCCAGAGAATAGCATTCGGCCGGTCCTGACGGCGGGACACCGGCGTATAGCGGGGGCCGCGCTTGGTCTTGACCTCCGGCACTTCCACCTTGGGCTCGGCGAGCTTCAGGCGGTAGGAGCTGTCCTTCTCCGCCTTGGCGATCGCGTCCCGGGTCAATTGGCCCGACGAGATGGGGTCCATGCCCTTGATGCCATGGGCCACGTCGCCATCAGCGATGCCCTTCACTTCGAGCACGTGCAGGCCGCAGAACTCGGCGATCTGCTCGAAGGTGAGCGATGTGTTGTCGACCAGCCACACGGCGGTCGCCTTGGGCATGAGCGGGGTACGGTCCATAGGTCTTGCGATACCTGTAAGAAAAGGGCGGTCTCTCGACCCCTAAAAGGCCACGAGAGCGAGCCAGAGTCACATGAAGGGGAGGGGCTGTATATAGGGGCTGGCGCTTCGTTAGGCAAATGCTTCCGGATCGCGAAAAGGCCTCATCCTTCGAGACGGCCCCCGGCCCTCCTCATCCTTCGAGACGGGCCTTCGGCCCTCCTCAGGATGAGGGCCTCAGTTCCTTATGGTGAGGAGCGGACGCACGTCCGCGTCTCGAACTATAGGCCACTAGTCGATCACCAGCACGATCTTGCCGATATGATCGGGGTCGTCGATGCGGGCGTGCGCCGCCGCGGCATTGGTGAGGGGGAAGGTCGAGTCGATCACCGGCTTGAACTTGCCTTCGGCGATCAGCGGCCAGACGTTCTCCTCGATGGCGCGGGCCATGCGCGCCTTGGCCTCGGCACTCTGGGCGCGCAGCGTCGAGCCGGTCAGCGTCAGGCGCCGCATCATCAGCCGCATCAGATCGAGCTCGACCTTGGATCCTTCCAGGAAAGCGATCTGCACGATGCGCCCGTCAAGCGCCGCCGCGCGCAGGTCCCGCTCGATATAGTCGCCGCCGACCATGTCGAGGATCACGTCGGCGCCATGGCCTGCGGTGACCTGCTTCATCACCTCGACGAAATCTTCGGCGCGGTAGTTGATGGCGCGAACGGCGCCAAGCTCCTCGCAGGCCCGCACCTTCTCCGCGGTGCCGGCGGTGGCGATCACCTTGGCGCCGAGCAGGTGCCCAAGTTGAATGGCCGTGGTACCGATGCCGCTTGCTCCGCCGTGCACGAGCAACCACTCCCCGGGCTTGAGCGCCGCCCGCTCGAACACATTATGCCACACGGTGAACACGGTTTCCGGCAATGCCGCCGCCTCGACCAGTGAGAGGCCTCCGGGCACCGGCAGCGTCGCGCTTTCGGGTGCAACGCAGAACTCGGCATAACCGCCGCCATTGGTCAGCGCGCAAACCTCGTCACCTTCCTTGTACCGCGTGGCGCCGGGACCGCGGGCAACCACGTGCCCCGCGACTTCGAGGCCGAGAAGATCGGAGGCGCCTTTCGGCGGAGGATAGACGCCCAGACGCTGAAGCACGTCAGGGCGATTGATGCCGGCGGCCTTGACCTCGATCAGCACCTCTCCAGGACCGGGGACCGGCACGGGACGCGTCGCCGGCACGAGCACTTCCGGTCCGCCGTGGCCCCTCGCTTCAATGACGGTGATGGTCTCAGGCAGCATGGACGCTCTCTCTCCGGCGATGACGTGTAGGGATTAGAGCAGCAATGGAGATGATGTTAAGATAGGCCATGGACCTCGACGATCTCGAACCGAAGAAAAAGAAGGCCTACGAGCTTGGCCAGGATTTGAGCAAACTCTCCTTGGGCGAGCTCGCCGAGCTCGTCGAGACGCTCAAAGCGGAGATTGCCCGGGTAGAGGGTGCGCGTGGGGCCAAGCAGGCTTCGCTGAGCGCCGCGGACGCCGCCTTCAAGCGTTAACCATTCTTGCTAACTCCCTTTCTTTAGGTAAATCGGACCTTAGCGTTAACTCGTTATTAGGAGCTTTGCGCTAGGTTTTCAGCCATCCAGTCCTCTGGATGTGAGTGGCCTGTCCACTCTGTTTGACGCCTCCCTGTTAACTTCCTGAGCCGCCGCATGGCGGCTCTTTTTTTGCCCCAATCGCCGGTCTAACGTGTCTTTCGCCATGCGGACGAGTTTGCCGCGTGGGCAGCATATGCCGTGGGCACGGGCGTTGAGGGAGTAGCCGATGGCGGGGAAGTCCAGGCGCGGTGACGGCGTCACCGTTTCGTTCGGCGCGAAATTTGCGCAATCAGACCAGTTCAAAATCGTCTTTCGCGAGGGCATGGCGCTCGTCGAGGCGGCAGCCACCTATCTCGACGGCGACGGACGAAAGGAGGCGCGCAAACTGCAGCCGCCGCATTCGCTCGCTTATGCCACCGAGAGCATGCGGCTGACCACGCGGCTCATGCAGCTCGCCTCCTGGCTTCTGATCAGGCGCGCGGTGAGCGAGGGAGAGCTGACGCTCGAGCAGGCACTCGAGGAGCAGCGCAAGATCAAGCTTCCGGGCAAGGGAAGCGATCAGCCGACCCGGGATTTCAGCGCGCTTCCGCCCCGGCTGAAAGAGCTGGTCGCGGAGAGCATCAAGCTGCAGCAACGCATCGTCCGCCTCGACCAGATGCTCGGGCTCGAGCAGGCGCCTATCGTGGAAGACGCCGATCACCCCTTGAGCACGCAGCTGTCGCGCTTGCGCGCAGCCTTCGGCACCGACCCAGACTAGCGGTCTATTTGAGGAAGCCTTCGTATTTCCGCTTGAAGCGGGTGAGCCTGCCGCCGCGGTCGATGAGGTGCTGGCCGCCGCCGGTCCAGGCCGGGTGCGTCCTGGAATCGATGTCGAGCTTCAGCGTTTCGCCTTCCGCCCCGTAGGTCGAATAGGTGACGAACTCGGTGCCATCGGTCATCACCACTTTGATGCGGTGATAGTCGGGGTGGATATCCTTTTTCATGGCGTTTTGCCTTGGAAATTGCGCTGGTTACGTTGGGGACGAGCCTATAACGGAAGTTCGCCACGCGCACAAGGCTGCGCCGGAAGGGCGCGGACCTTTAATCTTTCGCTCTTGAGCCTCCTTCCGTACATTCCCATCGAGAATGAGGATACCCCCGCCCGTGACCGCAAAGCCAGACGGCCCGGACCTGCATCCCTTGCCTGCTTCAGCCCCGGCGGGCGAGGTCAAGGACGGGCGTGCGTCGCTCCGCCCGTTGCTGGCCCTCAAACCCTATGTTCTGCGCTACCGGGGCATGATCGCGGCGGCGCTTGCCGCCCTCATCGTCTCGGCCGCGGCAACGCTTGCCGTGCCGCTTGCCGTGCGGCGCATGATCGATGTCGGCTTCAGCGGGGTCGAGCCGGGTCTCGTCGACAAATATTTCGCAACCCTGCTTGGCGTCGGCCTCGTCCTCGCGCTCGCCAGCGCCGCCCGCTTCTATTGCGTGAACTGGCTCGGCGAGCGCGTCGTCGCCGATATCCGCGCCGACATCTTCAAACACCTCACCGGTCTGAGCCCGGCCTTCTACGAAACGGCGCATTCGGGCGAGGTGATGTCGCGGCTCACCGCCGACACCACGCAAATCAAGGCGGCGGCGAGCACTACCATCAGCCAGGCCCTGCGCAACCTCGTCATCCTGGTTGGCGCCGTGGCCATGATGATCGTCACCAGCCCGAAACTGTCATTGCTCGTGCTGATCGCCATTCCGGTCATCGTGCTGCCGCTGGTCGCCTATGGCCGCGCGGTCCGCTCGCTCTCCCGCGAGGCGCAAGACAGCCTTGCGCACGCTTCGGCCTATGCGAGCGAAAGCTTGAGCCAGGTGAGGGTGCTGCAAGCCTTCACCCACGAGCGGGCGGCAGCCGCGAGATTTTCCGGCGCAGTCGAGCGCGCCTTCGCGGCAGCCAAAGCCCGCACCAAAGCCCGCGCCGGGCTCACCGCGCTTGCCATCTTTCTCGTCTTTGCCTCCGTCGTCGGCATCCTGTGGTACGGCGCCCAGGACGTGCTCGCCGGCACCATGACCGGCGGCAGGCTCGGGCAGTTCGTGCTCTACGCCGTGTTTGCCGCTGCCGCCACCGGCGAGCTCAGCGAAGTCTGGGGAGAGATAAACCAGGCGGCAGGCGCTGCGGAGCGGCTCGGCGAGCTGCTTTCGGCGCAGTCGGCGATCAAATCGCCGCCGCGGCCGGTTCCGCTGCCCGAGCCGCCGCGCGGCGAAATTGCCTTCCGCGAGGTCACGTTTCACTATCCGACGCGACCTGCGATCAGCGCGCTCAACGGCGTATCGTTCGGGGCGAAGTCGGGCGAGCGCGTGGCCATTGTCGGCCCCTCGGGCGCCGGCAAGACCACGATCTTTGCGCTTCTGCTCCGCTTCTACGATCCGCAACAGGGAACGGTGAGCGTCGACGGCGTGCCCGTCAATCAGGCCGATCTTCACGAGCTCCGCTCGCGCTTCGCCGTCGTGCCGCAGGAGCCCGCGCTGTTCGCCGACACGGTCGCCGCCAATATCGGCTATGGCGTCGGCGAAGCGAGCCGGAGCGAGATCGAGAAGGCGGCGCGCGCGGCCTTCGCCCATGACTTCATCGTGGGCCTGCCGCATGGCTACGACACCATGCTGGGGGAGGGGGGTGTGACGCTTTCCGCCGGCCAGCGCCAGCGTATCGCCATTGCCCGCGCCGTGCTGCGCGATGCGCCGATCCTGTTGCTCGACGAGGCGACGAGTGCGCTCGACTCGGAGAGCGAGACGCTGGTGCAGCGGGCTCTCGACGCCATCATGGTCGGCCGCACCACGCTCGTCATTGCCCACCGCCTCGCCACGGTCACGCGCGCCGACCGCATCCTCGTCCTCGATCAGGGGCAACTGGTGGAGGAGGGCACGCATCAGAGCCTGCTTGGCAATGGCGGCATCTATGCGCGGCTCGCAGAGCTGCAATTCGCCACCGACGCGGCTTAAGGCGAAATCCAATCCAACCACCTCGTCATGCCCGGACTTGATCCGGGCATCCATTCCGTTGGCCTTCTCAGGCTGAAGGGCGAGTGGAATGGATTGCCGGGTCAAGCCCGGCAATGACGGTCGGATAGATTTGACTACGCCTCTGGTTCGGTAAGATGCGCGGCGATGCTCGCAAGCAGCGGATCGTGCACACCGGTCTCCTCGAGATGGCGGAGCGTTTTCATCACATATTCGACATTGCCCCCGGCCTGACCCTTGCCGCCGTGGACGATGCGCAGCTGCTCCTCGAGCGAAAGTTCGCCGGCATATTGGTCGTGGGTGCGATCGACGAGATAGGTGAGGGCTTTAAGCACGCGACCTGAGCCGTCGAGCAGACGTATCGGCCGCACCGCCTCGACATAGACGTCGGTGACTTGCTCGCGCTCACGCAAATAAGCGACCGTTTCGTCCTCAGCTCCGGCGGCTACGCGGAAGGCGGCGCCGCGGCAGGCGCCGCCGCGGTCGAGGCCAAGCACCAGCCCAGGCTGGGCGTGGGTGCCGCGATGCACCACGGAATAGACGCAGAGCGCGCGGTGCGCCCCTTTGAGCAGCGCCGGTGCGGTCTCGCTGAAGGGAAAGCCAGGCCGCCACATCAGCGAGCCATAGCCGAACACCCAAAGCTCAGCCATCGTTCTTACCGGAGCTCTTTCCGAAGAACCTCGTCATGCCCGGACTTGATCCGGGCATCCATTCCGTGACCGCGCCAATGGAATGGATTGCCGGGTCAAGCCCGGCAATGACGAGGAATTCTTGTTGTCTGTTGCGAACCGACGCCACTCAGCCGCTAGTCCTCATGCCCGTGAGGGCGGCCGAAATCGGCCTCTTGCGTGTCCTGCCCAGCCTCGATGATGCCGCGGCGGATGGCCCTGGTGCGGGTGAACAGCTCGAGCAGCGCCGTGCCGTCGTCCCAGCGGATCATGCGCTGGAGCGCCGCCAAGTCCTCGGAGAAGCGGCCAAGCATCTCCAGCACCGCCTCCTTGTTGTTCAGGAACACGTCGCGCCACATCACAGGATCTGACGCGGCGATGCGGGTGAAGTCGCGGAAGCCGCCGGCGGAGAATTTGATCACCTCGGATTGGGTGACCTCCTCGACGTCGGCGGCGGTGCCGACAATGTTGAAGGCGATCAGATGCGGAATGTGGCTGGTGATGGCGAGCACGATGTCGTGGTGCTCAGGCGTCATGGTCTCCACGGCCGAGCCGAGCCCGCGCCACAGCGCGGCGACCTTCGCGACCGCGGCCTCGTTGCTCCGCTCGCAGGGGGTGAGGATGGTCCAGCGGCCGTCGAACAGCTCGGCGAAGCCGGCGTCTGGGCCCGAATGCTCGGTGCCGGCGATCGGGTGGCCCGGAACGAATACGGCCTGGCCCGGAAGCACGGCCAGCACCTGGCGGATGACCGCAGCCTTGACCGAGCCGACCTCGGTGACGATGGCACCTTGGCGGAGATGCGGCGCGACTGACTTGACCGCATCGGCGGTGGCGCCGACCGGCACGGCGATCAGCACGAACTCGGCGTCCTTCACCGCTTCAGCCGGGGTGTTGGCGACGCGATCGCAAAAACCGAGTTCCTTGGCGCGGTTATGCACCTGTGTCGAAGAGTCGTAGCCGACGACGCGGCGGGCGAGCCCGCGAGCCTTGACACCGCGGGCAACCGAGGAGCCGATCAGCCCGAGCCCGACGACGGCAATGGTGTCGAACAAAGGCTCGGTCATAGGCGCTTGGCACCTGAAGCGCCCATGAAGGACTTGAGCGCATCGAGCACGGCGAGATTTTCATCCTCGGTGCCGATGGTCATGCGCAGCGCATCGGCAAAGCCGTATTCCTCGACCCGGCGCAAGATGATCCGCCGCGACTGGAGGAAAGTGTCGGCGTCGACCGCCGAGTGTCCATTGGCGCGCGGAAAATGGACGAGGAGAAAATTCGCAGCACTTGGCGTGATGGCGAGGCCGAGCGCTGCGAGGTCCTCGGTCATGCGCCCGCGCCAGATCTCGTTGTGGTCGGCCGCGCGCTGCATGTGCGCCCGGTCTTCGAGCGACGCGACGCCTGTGGCGATGGCCGGGCCCGACACATTGAACGGGCCCCTGATGCGGTTCAGCGCGTCGGCGACGGCGTCGGGGCAATACGCCCAGCCGATACGGAGCGAGGCGAGACCATAGATCTTGGAGAAGGTGCGGGTCATCACCGTGTTGCTTGTGGTGGCGACAAGCTCGATCCCAGATTCATAGTCGTTGGCGCGCACATATTCGGCGTAAGCCGCGTCGAGCACGAGCAGGACATCGTCGGGAAGCCCCGCGCGCAGGCGCTTGACCTCGTCGAAGGTGAGATAGGTCCCGGTCGGATTGTTGGGGTTGGCGAGGTAGACCATGCGCGTGGCAGGCGTCGCGCGGGCCAGGATCTCATCGACATCGGCGGTGAGGTCCTTCTCCGGCGCGACCACGGGCGTGGCGCCTCTCGCCAGGATGACGATGCGGTACACGAGAAAGCCGTGGCGCGAGTAGATGGCTTCGTCACCTGGGCCGAGATACGCCGTGGCGAGCAGGTTGAGCAACTCGTCGGAGCCGGCGCCGCAGACGATGCGCGCGGGATCGAGCCCGTAGAGCTTGGCGATTGCCTCGCGCAAGGACCGCGCCGAGCCGTCGGGGTAGCGCGACAGGGTCTTGGCGGCGGCGAGGTAGGCCTCGACGGCGCGCGGGGAGGGGCCGAATGGCGTCTCGTTGGAGGAGAGCTTGATCGCCGGTCCGCCGCCTGCGAGCGCGCTTTTCCCCGGCACATAGGGCGCAATGTCGAGAATGCCTTGCCGGGGGCGCAAGGCCCGCTTCGCCGTCATTTCGCTCTCCTGGTGCGATCAGCCGCTTTTGCTTGCGCTCGCGCGCGGCCTTGGCTTCCGCTGGCGCGGGGCCTCTCATAGGACCTTTCCTTTGCCCAAGGCAAAGAAAAGATTGACTTTCGGCCTTAAGCTCCTAGCTAACGCCGAATTGTCAAATTAGCAGGCATAATGCCCTCCAGACGGAATGGAGCCTTGGATCAAGAGCGATGAGTGAAGCGCCGGCGTCGCAAACCGTTCTGGACCATTCCGTTCGGCTTGCGCAGGTCGCCAATCCTGAGAGCCGGATCGTCCATTTCGGTGAGCACGAGCCGTTGCCGCTCGATTGCGGGGAGAAGCTCGCGCCCTTCTCCATCGCTTATCAGACCTACGGCACGCTGAACGCCGACAAGTCGAACCTCGTGCTCGTCTGTCACGCGCTGACCGGCGATCAGCACGTGGCCAATGTCCATCCGGTCACCGGCAAGCCAGGCTGGTGGGAGACCATGGTCGGTCCCGGCAAGCCGATCGATACCGACCGCTATTTCGTGCTCTGCCCCAATGTGATCGGAGGCTGCATGGGCTCGACCGGGCCAAGTTCGATCAATCCA